>NZ_JBFBBE010000151.1:0-19485 GCF_040682555.1 Streptomyces sp. NPDC051172 | reverse complement strand
AGCACCGCCGCAGGCAGCCGCGCAGCCACCAGCCCGCCGAGCATGGCGGGCCCGCCTTCCCCCCGCGGAGTCCGGCGGCCCTCCCCACTCACCCGGCTCCCCGGCTCTCCGGCCTCACCGGCGCCGTAGCCCCACCACTTCACGAAGGGAAGCGGACCCCATGTCCACGGAAGCCGTCACCCAACCGACCTATGGAAACTGGCGCCGACCACGGCGGCCGGGGCTCGGACCGCTCGGGCTCGTCGGCACGTTCGGCGTCTTCGGCGGACTCGTCGTCGTCCTGCTCGCCTCGCTGATCTCGCTGTACGCGGCGCTGATCGTGCTCGTACCGGTCGTGCTGTTCCTGACCCCGCTCGCCATCCGCACCCAGGACGGGCGCAACGTCTACCAGTTGCTCGCCCTGCGGATCGGCTGGCGCCGGCGCAGGGCCAAGGGCGCACACCTGTATGTCTCAGGACCGCTGTCGGCCCGGCCCGGCGGCCGGTTCCGTCCGCCAGGGCTGCTCAACAAGGTGGCCGCGACCGAGGGCCGGGACGCCTACGACCGGCCGTTCGGCGTGCTCCACCACCCCGCGCGCGGCCTGTACACGATCGTGCTGGGCTGTGACCCCGACGGCGGCTCCCTGGTCGACCCGGACCAGGTCGACGTCTGGGTCGCACTGTGGGGCGAGTGGCTGGCCCGGCTCGCCCATGAACCCGGGCTGCGCGGCGCCTCGTTGATCGTGGAGACCGCACCCGACCCGGGCACCGCGCTCGCCCACGAGGTGCTGCCCCGCATCCGCCCCGACGCGCCCGAGGCGGCCCGCGCGGTGATGGAGGAGGTCGTCGAGCGCTACCCGACCGCCTCCTCCGAGATGCACACCTACATCACCCTCACCTACGGCATGCCGCCCGGCCAGAAACGCAAGAAGGAGGACGTCATCACCGACCTCGCGATCCGTATCCCGGGCCTGCTCAGCGGGCTGGTCGCGGCGGGTGGCGGGGCCGCCTACCCGCTGTCGGCGGAGCGGATCGCCGAGGTCGTCCGGGTCGCCTACGACCCCGCGGTCGCCGCCGACGTCCTCGACGCCCGCGCCACGTACGGCGGTACGGGCCTGGAGTGGGACGACGCCGGACCGGCCGCCGCTGTCGAGACCGTCGGCAGCTACCAGCACGACTCCGGGGTGTCCCGGACCTGGCTGCTGACCCTGGCGCCGCGCGGCACCGTGCGGTCCTCGGTGCTGCGTGGCCTGCTCGAGGTGACCCCGGGCACCCGCCGCAAGCGGGTCGCGCTGGTCTACCGGCCCGTCGACCCGGCCACTTCGGCGCGGATCGTGGAGTCGGACCGCCGCGCCGCCCAGTTCATGGCCACCTCGGGCCGCGGCATGGTGCAGGCGCGCGCCGCCTCCGAAATGCGGGCGGCCGAGCAGACCGCGCAGGAGGAGGCGTCGGGTGCGGGACTCGTGGAGTTCTCGCTGATGCTGACGGTCACCGTCGACGACACGGACCAGCTCGCGGACGCGACCGTCGCCGTACGCAACCTGACGGCGGCTTCCCGGGTCCTGATGCGGCCGGCCGACCGGATGCAGGCTGCGGCCTTCAGCTGCACGCTGCCCGCCGGGATCCTCCCGTGGGAGCAGACTTTGATCCCGCACGAGCTGCAGGAGGCGCTGTGAGCCGGCGCAGCGAGGAGAAGAGGGCCGAGCAGGCGGACCGGCTCGCCGAGGAGGTCGGGTGGCGGGACGGCCCCGATGCCCTGCTGTCGACGGCGCTCGATCCGTCATGGACGGAAAGCGGCAGGAACGGGAAGCCCGCGAAGGGGAAGAAGGCGTCCGGCCGGCCCAAGGAGCTGTTCGTGCCGCCGCGCGGCTGGTACGGCCCCGGTGGCGGGCGGGTCGGCTATATGGATCCGCCGACCATGTGGCGGGCCACCACCGTGCAGGCATGCGGCATGTGGCCGTTCGCCGCCGGGTCAGGGTCGCCGATGACCGGAGTGCCGCTCGGGCAGCACCTGTTCACCGGCGCCACCGTCTGCGGCGACCCGCTGAACTGGTTCACCCGCGCCCGCTACATCTCCAACCCCTCCCTGTTCATGCTTGGTATGCCGGGTCTGGGCAAGTCCACCCTGGTCAACCGGATGCTGATCGGGCTCACCGCGACCGGAGTCGTACCGCTGGTCCTCGGCGACCTCAAGCCCGACTACGCCGACACCGTACGAGCGCTGGGCGGCCAGGTGATCTCCATCGGCCGAGGCCGGGGCGGCATCAACGTCCTCGATCCGGGAGCGATGGGCGCGGCGGCGGCACGGATCGGCGGCGAGGCGGGCGAGGTGCTCAAGGCCGAGACGCACGGCCGGGTACTGAACATGGTGGCCGCGCTGGTCACCATCGTGCGGGGCCGTCCAATGGACGACCACGAGCAGTCGGTGCTCTCCGCCGTACTGCACCACATCCGTGAGCGCACCCCGCTGGGCCGTCCGGCGCTGTTGCCCGACCTGCTGCGGGTGCTGACCGAGGGCCCGGACCGGGTGCGCGCGGTCACCCTCGACCGCGGCGACGACACCCGCTACCGGGACGCCGTCGACCCGCTGCACCGCTCCCTGCTCGGCATCCTGGACGGCCCGCTCGGCGACACCTTCGCCTCCGAGACCTCCACCCGGATCGACCCGGACGCGCCCGCCGTGTGCATCGACATCTCCGGCATCGGCGAGGCCGACACCCAGCTGACCGCGGCCGCCATGCTCGCCGCCTGGTCGGACGGCCTGGGCACGGTGGCCGCCTCGCACGCCCTGGCGGACGCCGGACTCGCGCCCCGGCGCTGGTTCTTCACCGTCCTGGACGAGCTGTGGCGCCCGCTGCGCGCCGCCTCCGGCATCGTCGACCGCATCGACGCGCTGACCCGCCTCAACCGTTCCCTGGGTCTGGGCGACGCCAAGATCACCCACACCCTGAAGGACGCCGAGGCCCTCGGCACCGACTCCGACAGGGCCAAGGCGCGCGGTTTCGTGGAGCGGGCCGGGATGGTGGTGTGCGCCGGGCTGCCGAAGGCCGAGATGGAGGAGCTCGGCAAGGTGGTGGGCCTGTCCCGGCGCGAGATCGAACTCGTGTCGTCGTGGTCCTCGCCGCCCGGCTGGGGCGTCAGCGGCGAGCACGAGGAGCCGCCCGGCCGGGGTCGCTTCCTCATCAAGGTCGGCGGCCGGCCCGGCATCCCCATCAAGGTGGCCATCACCGAGGCCGAACGCCAACTGCACAACACCAACACCCGATGGACGCCCAACGAGACCGCGATCGAGCAGTCCCTCGCACAGACCGCCGAGCGGGTCGCGCGGGCCGCCCAGGAAGACCCGCAGGCCCTGCCGGGAAGGTGGACGGCGTGACAAGCAACCCCCCTTCCAGCGGCGGCATGCACGAGCTCACCTCCTGGGCGATGGCGGCCGTCGCCGCGGCCTCCCTCGCCGTGTTCACCGTCGGCTGGTTCGGCGGCACCCTCGGCGCCGCCGTCACCGGCCACGGCTTCGACCCGCCGCCGTTCGCCCTGTCAAGCGCCGCGCACCTCGCCTCCGAGGGGCCGGGCAGCCTGTGGCCGGGCACTCCCGCGGCAGCGGTCTACGGCGGTATGGTCGCCCTCCTCGCCCTCATCGCGGTGCCCGTCGTGATCGTCGTACGGCTGCTGCTCGCGCGCGCGGGCCGCACCAAGGGCCTCGCCGGCAGGCGCGAGCTGGCGAGCATGTGCCCCCAGGGCATCGAGGCCCGCGCCCGCGAACTGCGCCCCACCCTCAAGGGCCGCGAGGACCTCCACCCGGACGAGACCGGAAACCTCCTCGGCGACCTCGCCCCCGACGGCCCCGAACTGCGCAGCAGCTACGAGGACGTCGAACTGGACCTCATGGCCCCGCGGGCCGGCAAGTCCACCGGCATCGCGATCCCCCGCGTGCTGCGCGCTCAAGGCGCGGTCCTGCTCACCTCCAACAAGTCCGACGTCTACGCCGTCACCCGCGCCGAGCGCGCCAAGGCGGGCCAGGTCTGGACGTTCGACCCGCAGGGCATCGCCCACACCGAGCGCGCCATGTGGTGGAACCTGCTCGGGGACTGCCACAGCATCGAGGGCGCCCGCCGGCTGGCCGGGCACTTCGTCGCGTCCGTCAACGACGACACCGCGAAGAAGGACTTCTGGATCTCCGCCGCGCAGAACACGCTCACCGCGCTCTTCCTGGCCGCGGCGCGCGGCGGCGCCCCGGTCACCGACCTGCTGGGCTGGCTCGCCGACCCCGCCGACCGCACCCCGATCGACCTGCTGCGGGACGCGGGACTGATCGCCATGGCCGAGCAGTTGCAGGGCACGGTGCGCGGGGCCGTGGAGACCAGGGACGGCATCTACGAAACCGCCCGGCAGACGGTCTCCTGCCTCCTCGACCCGCAGATCCTCGCCTGGGTCACCCCGGACCCGCACGTCCCCGAGTTCCGCCCGGAACGCCACGTCCTCGGCAAGGGCACCCTTTACCTGCTCTCCAAGGACGGCGGCGGCTCGGCGGCCGGTGTCATCGCGGGCCTCGCGGACGCGACGCTGCGGGCGGGGGTGGTGGCCGCCGAGCGCATGGGCGGCCGTCTGGACCCGCCGCTGACCGCGGTCCTGGACGAGGCCGCGAACGTCTGCCGCATCTCCGACCTCCCCGACCTCTACTCGCACTTCGGCTCTCGGGGCATCAACGTCGTGACGTTGCTGCAGAGTTACCGGCAGGGCTCCCGGGTGTGGGGTGAGGCCGGCATGGACGCCCTGTGGAGCGCGGCGACCGTCAAGCTGCTCGGCGCTGGCCTGGACGACGCCGACTTCGTGCAGAAGATCTCGACACTGGTCGGCCAGCACGACGTGAAGACACCGAGCATTTCCCGTGGCCGGGAGGGCGCTTCACGCTCGTACTCCTACCGCCAGGAGTCAATCCTCCCGCCCGACAGGATCCGTGCCCTCCCCAAGGGCACCGCACTCCTGCTGGCCACCGGCGTTCGCCCGGCGCTGATCCGGCTGCGCCCCTGGTACAAGGAGCCCGGCGCGGCCGCCATCTCGGCCCAGGCGAAGACAGAGGCGGAGGCCATCACGGCACGGGCGGCGACCAGGCTGACCGGGCCTGCCACGGCCGGTGCTCCTACCGCGGGTACTCCGATCGGGGGCACCCCGCTGACTCTGGCGAAGAAGAGCCGCTGGGAGCGGGACGCCGCGTCGGCGTGACGTTCGGAGCGACGGGGCGGTCAGGGTGACGCCGCCACCGCGGCCGTACCGAACGCGAGGGTCGACGACAGGAACCAGCCGAACGACGGGGCGAGCAGGTGCCGCAGCGTCCACAACCGGGCCGCCGCGGGCCGCTCCCGCCCGTACACCACGGGCACGGAACACCCGACGGGCGGCAGCCCGCACAGCGGCGCGTACGCCCCCGGATCAAGGACGAGACGACGCCCCAGGTGATCGGAGAAGACCACGAGCCCACCGCGCCACCGGCTCACAGGAGCCCGCGCGGTGACGACACCGGTCACCCGCACCCCACGCACCCACAGCCGTAGTGCCGTCAGAACCGCCTGGCCGGCGCGTACCAGGGAGCCGAGCCCCAACCCCGTGCCCAGCGCGAGCAGTACCAACTCCGCGTCCATCCGGTTCCCCGTCACCTGTCACCGACATCGTCCTTACGACAGGTCACAACGGCGAGCCGCGCACCACCGGTTCACCCGCGCACCGCCTCGCTGAACCGCTGTGCACCGCACTCCCGTTGTGCGGGCGAAGCCGTCACCAGGTCGGCTGCGAAGGGAGCTACAACGGCATGAAACGGACCACTTACCCGCACGCTCGCCGGACAGCGGCGGCCGTCGCCCTGCTCTGCGCCCTGAGCGCCACGACGCAGGCACCGGCCCTGGCAGCCCCCGACCCGGCGCCCACCACGCTCGACGGGGTGCGCAAGGAGCTGGACGACCTGTACCACCAGGCGGAGGTCGCCACCGACAAGTACAACGCGGCCGACGAGAAGGCCAAGGCCCAGCAGAAGAAGGTCGAGACGCTGAACGGCCGGGTCAACCGGGCCGAGCGGCAGGAAGCGCGTCTGAAGGCCCTGCTCGGCGCTGCGGCCCGGGCCCAGTACCGCGGCGGCGGACTGCCGGCCGAGGTCCAGTTCGCCCTCGCCCCGGACCCCCGACACGCCCTGGAGAACGCCGAAGTGGCCGAACAGGCGCAGCAGACCACGCAGGACCAGCTGACCCGGCTGGAGGCCATCCGCAAGGACCTCCGCAAGCGCACGGACCAGGCCCGCGCCGAACTGAGCGCCCTCCGGTCCAGCCGCCGCGCCATGGACGAGAACCGCGACAAGATCGAGAAGCGCATCGCCGAGGCCCGCGCGCTGGAGTCACGGCTCAAGGCGAAGGATCGCGCCCACCTCGCGGTGCTGGACAAGAAGGCCCAGGACAAGTCCCAGGCGGACTGGGTCAGCACGGGCATCCTCAACGAGGTCGGCACCAAGGGCAGCACGGCCGGCCGCAAGGCCATCGCCTACGCCACCCAGCAGATCGGCAAGCCCTACGTCTGGGGCGCCGAGGGCCCCGACTCCTTCGACTGCTCCGGCCTCACCTCCCAGGCCTGGCTGCACGCCGGCATCACCATCCCCCGCACCTCGGAACTCCAGTGGGCCCAACTCCCCCACGTCCCCGTCTCCCAGATGCGTCCCGGCGACCTCATCATCTACTTCTCGGACGCCAGCCATGTGGCCATCTACATAGGCAACGGCAACATCATCTCGGCGCCGCGGCCGGGGCGTGACGTCTACGTCTCACCGGCGGGCTCGATGCAGATTCTGGGGGTGGTACGACCGGACGCGTGAACCTCCGGTCACGGGCGGAGATGTCGTGCGTGGAGCGATTGAACGTAGAAGGCGGCGCTCCTCCCACCGGGACAGTCCCGGTGGGAGGAGCGCCGCCTCATCGGCAGTAGAGGCTCCGTAGCGCCTGACTCGCAGGCGCCGTGTCCGCCTGAGCGGGTCAGGTGGACACGGCTGGCTTGCTCTGCGGGTTACCTGCCGGCGGCAGAGCGTCGGCCGGGGCCGTTCCCGGGGCCGTTTCCGGCAGGCCTGGTGGCGGAGCCCCCGTCGTTTTGGACCGTTGATTGCCCGTCCGGAGGACTCGTCGTGCTCTGCGCCGTGTTCGTGCGAGTCGGCGCACCTGGGCGCGGTCCGGCCACGTTAGTCCCTTGGCTGGCCACTTGGGGTGTGTACCGCTGCGCGGCCGTTGACATGGGGTGGGGTTGATAGCCCGTCGAGTACGAGTTTTGACGACTCTCCGGCGCGGTCCGGTAGGACGCAGTGCTCAGAGTGCTCAGGTTCGTGTCCGTGCGGTGCACCGGAAGCAACGGCGAGGCCGCCGCCGCTGCCGCGGTCGTGGTCGTGGGCTCCTCGGTGGCCACGTTCGCCGCTCCAGCCCCGCCCTGCAACCAACCTGAGGTCAGGCCTGTGATCGTCGAAGCTTTGCCGTCGGTGGCCGCGGAAGCCACGTTCAGACCTACCCCGACAAGAGCGGCGGCATCAATAGCCGCCTGCTTGTGGTTACCTCCTTTCACGTTTTCGTAGAGGCCCTTGGCGGACTTTAGGCCGCCCGCAGCCGTTGCAGCGGCCTCCAAGACCTTACCTGCCATCTTGACCCCGTCGTTCCCATACGTGCCCATGGTCTTCCCGAGGATCTGGCCAAGGCCGGGGGCGACGTTGGTGAATATCTTCCACGCCTTATCGCTCTTGGACCAGCGGTAGATGTCGGCCACCGTGCCGCCGTTGAACCGAGCCCCGAAATAGCCGGCGCTGCTGGCGCTCTGGCTTCCCGGGGCAAAGACCACCGACGGCGTTCCCGCTCCGGGCGGGAGCGTGGTCGGCCAAGGGGGCGTCGTGTTCGGCGGCGTCGTTGTGAACGTCAGGTTGCCAGTCCCGGTGAGCGCAGGGTAGTAAATGCTGCCTGGAGAACCTTGTTGAGCGTTTGGGTTCGGTGGTGGTGTAGTCACGTTGGATTCGACTCCCTTTCCTGGAGTGGGAGATCTGCTTGCGAGGGAACACGACGGATTCGAGGCGCGGTTGGTTCAAATGGCCCGTACGTACTGAGCCTTTTCCATCTTGATCACCTGGCGAGTTCGACGGCGACGACGGCCCGGACGATGGAGGTGATCCGGGTGGTGCTGCAGCGGAGTTTCCGCAGGACCCGCCAGCATTTGAGGGTGGCCATGGCGCGTTCGCCGAGGCTGCGGATCTTTGTGTGGTCCCGGTTGTGGCGATGGCGCCAGCCACGCAGGTTCTTGCCCCGGATCGGAACGTGGATGGCCGGCCCGGCGCCCTGGTACGCCTTGTCTGCCCAGCACTTGACGTCGGCGGCGTAGAGAGCGGCGGGAATGCCGTGGGTTCGGGCCGCGGTCAGGTCGTGGGTGGCTCCCGGTAGCGCGTCCGAAGCCCAGATCAGGCGTCCGGCTGGATCTGCGATGACCTGCACGTTCATCCCGTGGTACTTCCTCTTCCCCGAGTAGTACGGGCGGTCGGCGGCAATGCGGTCGATGGGCAGCACGGTGCCGTCCAGGATCACGTACGCCTTCTTCCGTATGGTCTCCATGGCCTGTTCGAGCGTGGGCGCGAGGGCGGCCAGGAGGTCGACCGCCTCGCGTATGTACCGGTAGACCGTCGCGATCCCGACGCGGAAACCAGCGGCCAGGCGGGCGTAGGTGTCTCCGCAGCGCAGGTGGGCGAGGGCGAGCAGGGCCTGACGGCCACAGGTCAGGCGGCGCCAGCGGGAGCCGATGCGGCGGCGGTGACCTGCGAGAAGGGCGGAGAGGTCTTGCAGGGTGCGGCTGGACAGATCGATGGCGGATGGGTAAGCAAGCACAACGACGCTCCTGGTCAGGCGAGTGATCTTGATTGTGAACTCGCCTGACCAGTAACTGCACGCCTTTGTGCGACCAGGGCTGCATCTCACCTCACCGCGGCCGGTGCCTGGTTGGATGATCCGTGTACCGATCAATCCTCGTTGGGCCGCCACAGCCAGCGCAGAGCGTCCGGCAGCAGGACCCCGCCGTGGTTGGGGCTGTGTCCGCCGTCTCCCAGGACGAGACGGAAGTCGTAGCCCGCTTCAGCGAGAGCGGCTGCCACGCGCAGGTTTTCGGCGAGCCAGTTCCACTGAGGCTCATTCCAGTGCAGGTCGCGGTGGCCACCTTGCATGAAGATGCGCAGCGGCTTGCGGGGGGCACGGGAGATGAGGTGGGGGTAGGGATTGCCGTCCGGCATCTGCGCGAAGCTGGACAGGTATCCGATGACGCGGCGGAACTTGTCCGGACGCAGCCACGCGGCGGTAAAGGCGCAGTTGCCGCCGCTGCTCCCCCCGCAGATTCCCCACTGTTCCGGCGACTGGGCGATGGCATAGCGCTCTGCGACCTGCGGGATGATCTCGGTGAGGAGGAAGGTGACGTACTGGTCGTCGAAGGCGTCGTACTCGTTGTTGCGGCTCTTGGGGTTCTCCGCATCGGGGAAGACACCAGGATCGACGAACACGCCGATGGTGGCAGGGATGTCGCCGTGGTGAATGAGGTTGTCCAGGACGATCGCGCCGCGTACCTCCCCTGTGGGGTCCAGGTACCACCATCCGTCCTGGAACACCATCAAGGATGCCGGTTCTGCTGGGTCGTACTGTGCAGGCACATGTACCCAGAACTTCCGGAAGGTTCCCAGGTAGACCTCGCTGTCCCTCCACTCGAACTCGAGTGTCTCGCCAGCGGGCACGCCTGGTTGGAGAGCGGAATCGGGTCCGTGGAGGTAGCGCACGTCGGACTGGTCGATCGGGAGTGGCTGGTAGGGCATCTCCATGGTCACGGGGAGCAACCGTAGGGCGATCAACCCCCTTGGCCGCAAGGCAATTTCGTCCAGACGCTCGACCTAGCAGCTTCAGCGCGAGGTTGGAAAAGACTCACTGTGGACCGCGGTTGTCCCGGCAAGGGGTGAACTGTAGGCGGCCCGTACACGTCGTGTCCGTGCACCCTCATTCACCGCCGAGAGAAAGCAGGGCGGCCATGTCCGCACAACCCTCTGAAGTCTTCGTAGCCGAGCCGGTAGCCGAACTCCCCGAGGAATCCGAGGCACCCACCGCTTCCCCGGAGCCGGAGCCGCCCGCCGGACCGAACTTCATCGTCTATCTGGACGGACCCGAATACGCCGAGCGCCTTCGGCAGTTGACCCTGTGGACCCATCACGTACTGCTGCCGGTCTACGCCAGGGAGGTCACCTCCAGCGCCCCCTGGTGCCCCCGCTGGTGGGAGCACCCCGAGGCCGTGGCCCAGCTCCATGGATTGTGGCTCGCCTGGGCCGAGTTGACGGGCCCCGGTTCGGGTCTGTGCGGCCCCGCCAACTGGCACCGCGACTACCTGGGATCGGTCATGAGCTCCCTGCGCGACCCGATGGGCCCGTTCGCCGGCTGCAAGCCCGGATCACACCGGCCGAAGGAGTCACCGCCCGTCGACGCCATCGACCCGCTCGGCCCGCCGCCCCCGCCAGGCGTACGGGCGTGAGGCCACGCAGGCCGGCGTCCGTCAGAGCACGACCGTTCACCTCGCCAACTTCTTGGCTTTCAGCAAGCGATCACGCCATGGGTTCTTCGTTCCCAGGGTCATCGGGCCGTTCCCGGGGACGGCACCCGTCGTCTGGCGAAGTGCTTCCCTCCCCAGCGGGCCGACCAGGGAGTTGGACTGCGCAGGCACCGGGCTCGCAGGCCCCGGCGGTTGGTCGGTGACACCCATACCGTCCCTCACGACCTGCTGTCCCTGCGGCTGGCGTCCCCAGCGCCCGTGGAACCCCGCAAGCTGTCCATCCTCTGTCGAGGGAATGCCCTGAGCGGCGGGGTGGTACAGCTCATCCTGGTCCACCAGCGTGGCCTCGCTTGTCGCGGTCGAGGGCCTCGCCGGTTCGAGAGGGGGAGACTCGGTCTCCGGCGCCCCGCTTTGCGGGGGTGATGGCTCCGTCCGTCGGAAGCGTTCGGAGCCGGAACTCGCCGCCCCCATCCACTCCCGCGCAAACGCCTCGTTGGCCAAGCGCGCGGCGTACGGCATGCTCATGGGGGAGTCATCGTATGCCTCGCGATATGGGCTCTTCCTGAGCAGTTCCAGCACCGCGTTCTCGACGGCTTTGCGCTGTGGCAGGGACAGGCGGCTGATCGCCTCGCTGAGCGCGCGTACCGTGTCGGACCGTGTCTGCCCGGGGTCTTGTGCCGCCCCGCCGGGTTCCTGTCGCTCGCCGTCGGCCATGGCGCCGGCTCCCCCACCTCCGCGCCCGCCGGAGAACATCTCCCGCACCCAGCGTCGGAACGCTCTCCGCATGTCCTCTACAGGCGCCGGCGCCACGTCGAGTCCCGACCGCTCGCCCCGCAGTGCGTACTCCGCGCCGACCAGGGCCAGCGCCTGCGCCCTCGCCTGCCTGACGTCGTAGTTCCTCTTCTGCAACCGTTTCCGCTCCGGGGGAGCCGGATTTTCAGCCGCCATGATTCCTGCCTCCTTCTCGTCACACCGCACGACGAACCCCTGCACCGTGCGGTTCAACCGCCGGGGTTGAACCGCACCGGCGGCGGCAGCCGTTGTGTCCCCCAGCCGGAACGCCAGGAAAGGACAGGCATGAGCCGGGATGAAGACGCAGAGATGTACGGTCCCGTCGAGGAAGACGAGCACGCCGTCGTCGGGGAGTCGGTGTACGCCGGTGGGCGTGAACCCTACGGGGCGGCGCCGGAACCGTACCCGCACTTCTCGGTGCTGATCGCCGCCGACGGCTCCGCCGCCATCGACGGAGTATCCGTGACCGCCGGGGAAGGACAGGCCCTCGACGTGGCGATCCTCGATGCGCTGCAGGGGCACGCACGCGAACGGAACACCCCCGTCACCGCGGCCATCTCCGACCCCGGCGCCGCGAACGTGACCTTCGTGGAGGTCGCCCCCGACGGTTCGAGCAGGCTCATGGAGCAGGCGCCCGCACAGGCAGGGTGGTACGGAGCGGGGTACGAAGCCGAAGCCGAACCTGCCCTCGCCGTCGACGACTTCATCGACCTGGACGAGGAGTTCCCCCTGGAGGGCCCGCTTCACCACGACGCGGTCGAGGACGGCCTACCGGATCATGGTGTCCCTTATGACACAGACGAAGAGGAAGACGAAGGCGAAGGCGAAGGCGATGCCTACGCGCTCCCGCAGCCTGCGGGACAGTCACCCGGCCCCCGGCCCCCCAGACCGCTCCCCCGCCGCACGACCACCTACGGCCCCAACGCCTCACGTCAGTCGGACGACGAGTTCCGGGCGCCCGGGTTGCTGAACCGGCCCCTCGTCGTCGGGCCGGTGGCTCTCAGTGTGGCCGCATTGGTCGTCGTACCCCTGTTGATCCTGGGCAGTGGCGGCGGGGCGGCGAACCAGGCCTCAGGTCTGAAGGAGGACGGGGGGGAACGTCCGCCGTCGAGCCTGAGCGCGCCGCCCGGTCCCACACTCACTCCCACCGCGTCCCTCTCTCCCAGCCTCCTGCCGCCGCTGCCCAGCGCCACCGCGACGCTGAAGCCCACCGCGACACCCAAGCCCAAGGGCCCCGACCCCGTCGTCGGTGTCACCGCCACCGTGACAAAGGAGCCGGCGGCACCCGAGACCGCCGCCACCGCCGTGAACCGGCTCGCCGTCCGCGCCCCGGGACGGCACATCTGCTACCGCGCCTACCTTTCAGCAACGGGCTGGCAGAAGCCCGTTTGCGACGGCAAGGTCGCCGGAACGACCGGGCAGAACCGGGCGATCAAGGCCCTCAACATCGCGGTCAGCGGTACCGGCGGCGTGGCCGCCAACGCCCTCGTGCACAGCGCTTCCTCGACCGACGGCCAGGGTGTCTGGATGCCGGACTGGACGCCCAACACAGCCAACGGCACGGACCTCTACATCGGCAGTGTCATGCAGGGCGCCGCGAACATGCTCGCGTTCGCCATCAACATCGGCAGCGGGGGCCAGATCTGCCAGACGACCAGCGTGCACAAAGTTGGCTGGGGACAGACGGGGTGCGCGAACCCGCGTCCCGACTTCGCCTCCGGCGGCACGTCCGAGAACGATCTGTGGCTGGAGGCGGTCAAGTTCACAGTGTGAGCCCTGTATCGGCGCATCATCTGTCACTAGAGTCCGCAGAGTGAACCAAGAGAACTTAATTCACCTGCGTTTCGCCGTGCTCGGACCAGTCAGTGCCTGGTATGAGGGCCGAGAGCTGGACCTCGGTTCGCCGCAGCAGCGGGTCGTGCTGGCCGCGCTGCTCCTGCGCCGGGGCCAGGCCATCACCCGCGCCGAACTCGTCGACGCCGTCTGGGGCCTGGACCCGCCGACGGCCGCCGTGTCCGTCCTGCGCACGTATGTTTCACGTCTTCGCAAGGTTCTGGAGCCGGACCGCGACCCGGCCGAACCGCCTCAAACGATCGTCTCGGTCGGAGACGGATACCGGGTCCAGGTCATGGAGGACGCCCTGGATCTTGCCGTGTTCGAACGGCAGGTCGCCACTGCGGGGAAGGCGTCCGCGGCCGGGGACGAGCCCGCCGCCGCGGAACTGCTGCACGACGCGCTCAACGGGTGGCGGGGCGTGGCCCTGGCCGGTCTGCCCGGCCCGCTGGCGGAGGCCGAGCGTTCCCGGCTGGCGGAAAAACGTTTGACCGCGCTGGAGCGGCGGCTGGATCTCGACGTCCGGCTCGGCCGGCACGGCCAGGTGATCGGCGAGCTGATGTCGCTGACCGATGAGCACCCGCTGCGTGAGGGACTGTGCCTGCTGCTCATGCTGGCCCTGTACCGGTCCGGGCGGCAGGCCGAGGCACTGGCGGCCTACCGAAAGACCCGCACCACCCTGGTGACGGAGCTGGGCATCGAACCGGGCGTGCCCCTGCGGGACCTGCACGCGCGGATTCTGGCCTCCGACCCGTCTTTGGGCACCGCTCCGACCGTCCGTGCCCTTTACTCGGACCCGCCGGCCGCCACCCGGGCCTCGCTGGGCGCCGCGGAGCATACAGCCGCAGCCGACGCCGCGTACGCTGCGAGCAGCACGCACGCGACCTCGTACGGCGAGAGCCAGGAAATCACGGAACTGATCCAGGCCGATCCCTCTCCCCGGGCCGGCCAGGGCCCCGCCGCCGCATCCGCCAGGCAGCCGGCCGGCCGACCCGTCTACGTCCCCCGTCTCGCCCAACTTCCTGCCGACCTGCCGGCCTTCACCGGTCGGCACACCGAACTGCAGCAGACCCTCAGCCTGTTGCCCCTGCACGGAGGTGCCCCGGCCACGCTGGTGGTCTGTGCGATCGGCGGCATGGCAGGCATCGGCAAGACCGCCCTGGCGGTGCACCTGGCCCATCAGGTCGCCGACCGCTTCCCCGACGGACAGCTCTGCATCAATCTGCGAGGCTTCGATCCGGCCGGCTCGGTCATGCCCGCACAGGAGGCCATCCGGATCCTCCTCGACGCCCTCGGCGTCCCGCCGCACCGGCTCCCGGCCGGTCTGGAGGCCCAGACGGCGCTCTACCGCAGCGTGCTGGCCGAGCGGAAAGTGCTGATCCTCCTCGACAACGCCCGCGACAGCGAGCAGGTCCGCCCGCTGCTGCCCGGTTCCCCCGGCTGCCTCGTCATCGTCACCAGCCGCAACCAGCTCACCGGCCTGGTCGCCGGCGAGGGAGCGCACCCCCTGACGCTGAACCAGCTGACGCCCGCCGACGCACACGCGTTCCTGGCGCGCCGGCTCGGTGAGCAGCGGCTGGCGGCGGAACCGGAAGCGGTGGCGGAGATCGTCACCCGGTGCGCCCTGCTGCCGCTGGCCCTCGCCGTGGTGGCCGCCCGTGCCGCCACCCACCCGGACTTCCCGCTCACCGCCATCGCCGAGGAACTGCGCGACAGCAACGACAGTCTCGACGCCTTCGCCGGCGACGACATCACCATCGACGTACGGACCGTCTTCTCCTCGTCGTACGAAACCCTGTCGGCGCCGGCCGCGCGCCTGTTCAGGCTGCTGAGCCTGCCGACCGGACCGGACCTCTCCGGACCGGCGGCGGCCGCCCTGGCCGGGCTCACCTCCAGGGAGACCCGCACTCTGCTCGTCGAGTTGACCCGCGCCCATCTGCTCGCCGAGCACTACCCCGGCCGCTACACGCTGCACGACCTGCTGCGCGTCTACGCCGGCGAGCGCGCCGCGGCGGAGGAGGCACCGCAGGAGAGGGACCTGGCAGTGGAGCGACTGCTGTCGTGGTATCTGCACACCGCGGATGCCACCTATGCGCACATCACCCCCGACCGCCACCGGATCGACCTGGAACCGCTGCCGCCCTTGTGCCGGCCCCTGTCGTTCACGAACCACGACCAGGCCCTGGACTGGTGCGAGACCGAGCGGACCAACCTCCTCCGCGCGGTCCACCAGGCAGCCGCGTGCGGCCAGCCGGGCACCGCCTGGCGACTGACCGCCGTCCTATGGGGGTTCTTCCACCTGCGCAGCCATCTGGACGACTGGTACGACGCCGCCCGCACGGGCCTGTCCGCCGCCCGCGCCGCACACGACAGACCCGGCGAGGCACAGGCGCTCTCGGACACCGCCGCTGCACTGCGCTGCGCGAACCGCTACGACGAGGCCATCGACCACTACCTCCGGGCTATGGCCGTCTTCCGGGACCTCAAAGACGCCCGGGGCAGGCTGCGGGCCATGGGCAACCTGGGCGACGCCTACCTGCACGCCGGCCAGTTCGCGAGGGCGGCGGCGTGCAGTCGCCGCGGGCTCGCTCTCGGCCGGGCCGTCGGCAGCAGCTGGGGCGAGGGGATCTCCCTGAGCAACCTGGGCGACGCCTACCAGCGGCTCGGCCGGTTCGACGACGCCCTCCCCTGTCTGGAACAGGCCCTGACCGTGCTGCGTGCCGGAGGCAACCGGTGGGTCGAGGGCGTCACCCTGGACGTGCTCGGCACGGTCCACCACCGGCTGGGCGACCATGACCGCGCGGTCGAGTACTACGCGCAAGCGTTGGCCACTCATCGGGACGTCGGCAACCGTTGGGGGGAAGGCCACACCCTGGGCCACCTGGGTGACGTCCGGCTGGCCGCCGGCCAGCCGGAGGCGGCCGGCGACAGCTGGCGGCAGGCCCTGGAGATCTTCGCGGAGTTCGGTCACCCGGACGCCGCGAAGATCGAAGAGAAGCTGCGCCTGCTTCAGCTCGCCTCGCGGTAGGCCTGGCCGACGGCGTTCGCGGTCGTACCGTCGTACAGGCCCGTCGGGCTGGTCTGCGTGGACAGCGTGAACCAGGCATACCGCTCCAGGCCGTCCAGGCCGTCCAGCATCGGCGTCGAGGACTTGATGAAGTCGGTCTCCTCCTGCTGGCTGGGGTAGCGGGGGCTGCCCTGGGAGAAGTCGATCAGACCGTACTCGGTCAGCCAGATCGGCTTCTGGGGGTACATGTCGTGGACCCGCTGCAGGTAGTCGTGCAACTGGCCGACCGCGTTCGGGCCGAAGTCCGCGCCGTACCAGTGCAGCGGAATGAAGTCGACGCGCAGTCCGCGCTGTCTGGCTCCCTGCATGAAGCGGTCCAGCCAACCGCCCGGGACGTCGGCGCCGGAGGAGACCGCCGGTGCGCCCAGGCGCAGACCGGTGCCCTCCAGCTTGGGCCAGAGGTCCAAGGCCTGTTCCGGGGTCATGTTGGCCTGGCTGGCCAGGTCGGGCTCGTTGAAGCCGAGCAGTTCGGTGCCCTCCTGCTTGGCGGCGGCCAGTTGATCGTCGGTGGCCGAGGCTTGACCCGAGATCATCGGGACGTACTCGACACCGTTCGGCTTGGTGACGCTGCCCGTCGACGCGGCCCAGTTGTAGTACCAGGACGCGCCGGAGTCGGCCAGTGCCTGGGAGGCGCCGTCGACCGGGTTGAGGCTGACGCCCTTGAGGGGTGCGGCCTTGCTGTCGGTGCTGTCGGAGGCGGGTGTCGTGTTGGGAGCAGGTGCGGCGGTGCCGCCGGACCCGTTGAAGGTGACGGTCAGGCCGCTGCACTTGGTGCACTGGTACATGGTCCGGTTTCCGGGCTCCGCGTCCTGCTTCGACCAGGCGTACGCGGTGGGGCACTTCTGGTTGATCATGTCGCTGTACGGGGTCTTCGCGTCGCGGTTCGGATTGACGCACACCAGCGGCTTGCCCGTGGCTCCGTCCTTGGTCAAGTCCTCGGCCGGGCAGGACGAGAGCAGATCCACGGCACAGCCCGCCACCGCACACTCGCCCGTCTCGGGCGGTGTGACGTCGTTCGGGGTGATGGTGACGTCGGTCGATACGGCGTCGACGTAACTTACGTCGTACCAGGGCGCCGCCGAATCGCCCGGGTCGAAGTTGAACTCGGCGAGACTGGTGGGCTGTTGGCCGGTGGTGCAGTGGTCGGCGTACGGCCCGCAGTCGCCGACCGCGCAATGGAAAGTGGCCCCGTCGTCGCCGGAACAACCCTCCCGGGCGAAGAACGTGCCGCGCCAGTGCCCGGCACCGCCGTGCTCGGGCACGCTGATGGTGGCGGACTGCCCCGGGTCGAGTACCGGCAGCCCGGTCAGCGCGGCCGAGCCGTCCGCATTGACGTGGCTGCCGACCCAGATACGGCCGTCCGTCCTGTTCTCCAGGGTGACGGTGTGATCCGCGCCGCCCACGTCGGCGGCCGGCGCCGAGTGGATGCGTGCCGCGTCGGTGTGCCGGCTCAGGACCACCGCGGCCGGGACGGTCGCCCCGACGACGACCAGTAGAAGAACCAACAGGATGGAGCGTCTGCGCATGAAACGTGCCTCTCAGATCTCGCGCTTGCGCCAGATTGGCGATCAGCTGTGGCCTACGCAGGCACGACGGATTCGCCCGGTCCGCGGTTCAGTTCAAACCCCGGCGGCAACGGCAGGAGGGAAGCGGGGAGACAGGGGGTTGCGGGGCGGGGCGGTTCTGCGGTCGTGGGGCGCCGTCGCCAGGATGCGCCGACGTCAAGCGCCGGCCCAGCAGCCCGCGCGGGCCGAGGCGGGGGCAGCTGGATGGGGTGGAGGGGTCGGACGGCTCCGGCGAGGTGAACAGTGGCATGGGCATAGCTACCTCCGTGTCACGACGGCCGGCCTGCGAAGCCGGTCGTGGGCGCACAACGGCTGCCGGGTGCCCTCGGGTTCAGACGGACGGCGCCGATCGTCCGGGGAACGCTGCGGGGATGCGTAGACCACGAGCGTCCGAATAGCCCGGATTCCAAGATCAGAGAAAGGAAAAATCCCAGGTCAGACGTCCCATGGCGTAGGGATGTCAAGCGGCTGCGGCGAGGGTTGCGTGGTGTGACCATGCGGTCGCCGCGACGTAGAGGGTGCGGGTCTTGAGGCATCCGTGGAGGATGCCGACGAGGCGGTTACCGAGCTGCCGCAGGGCGGGGTTGTAGCCGGCGTCGCGGGCGCGCTGTTTGTCGTAGTAGCGGCGGGCGCCGGGTGAGGTGTTGATGACGGAGAACGCCTGCTTGTGGAGGGCGTCGGCGAGGCGGTCGTTGCGCGCGTGTCGGGCACCGACGGCGTGCGACTTGGCGGAAGCTCGAGTGATCGGTCTGGTGCCGGCGTAGTTCTTGCGGGCCTTCGCACTGCTGTAACGGGTGGGGTCGTCCCGAACTCGGCAAGCACCCGGGCGCCGGTGATCGTGCCGATGCCGGGCATCGACGGGTAGATCTCAGCGTCCGGGTGCGCGAGACAATGCGCGCTCACCTGCTCTTCCAGCGCGGCTATCTGCTCGTTCAACGCGATCAGCAGCTGCGCTGCGCGGTGGCCGCCACGGCGTAGGCAGCGGCCACCGGGGCGGCCACGCCCAGTTGAGGCTCGCGCAGGCCAGCTTGGATCAGTGTCACCACAACCAGAGATCATCGCAAACGACAAACAGAATACACTTTAGACCAATGGCGATCTCCGCCTGGTTCGCATCTCCGCCGGAAGGAAAGCTAACCCAAGGTTGCTTCAATACATATTTCGCCTACTTGGAAATTACTGCGGGATTCGACGGCGTCCGGCACACTCGCGCCGGTGATCGCCTTGAGCGGTAAGGGACGGATACAGACAAGGGCGCCCGACGCGAGCCACTTCTCCACCCATTCCGTGAGTTCAGCATGTACACGGGAAGGGCTGTCTCCCCAGACATCCGCGAGCCGGTAAGCAGCAGCATGTGCGTCTCCATCGTGCTCGCACAGAGCGACCCATACTGCAGTCGCTTCGGGAGGACACAGAAGATACTTTCCGGATATCCTGAGGAGAATTGCACCATACTCCAAAACCGTACAGGTTACGCCAGGGCTTGGACGAAACTTGGTCACACCATCTCACTACCCCTAAACAATTACCCGACTCAGGTGGCCGTACGCCGACACCGGGCAGAAGACGCACACGGTCCGCCACGCAACGTCGCTTCCTTGATCGTTTCAGGATGACTGCGGTCGTGGTGTGAGTGGGTGGAGCTGGAGGGTGTAGGTGACGCGTTCGGTGGCGGGTT
>NZ_JBFBBE010000150.1:0-19731 GCF_040682555.1 Streptomyces sp. NPDC051172 | reverse complement strand
GCCCCATCGCGGCCCCCCGGGTGGCGTCGCCTTAGCCTCACGCCGGGCCCTCTATACACGCTGGCGCCCCCCCCCCCGCGCGGGGCCCCCCGGGCCGACAGGCGTGTGCCGTTGCGTCAGGTCACCGACAGTCCGCCGTCGACGGCGAAGAGGGAGCCGTTGGCGTACGCGGCGGACGGCTCGGAGAGGGTGACGATCCACCAGGCGATCTCTTCCGGCGTGCCGATCCTGCGCGTCGGGACCTGGCCGCTCATCCGCTCGAGGAAGGCCTCGTAGGCCTCCTGCGGCATGCCGGCGCGCACGCCGACGCCGGTGTCGACCAGTCCGGGGGCGAGCGACACCACCCTGATCCCGAGCGGCCCGAGCTCCATGGCCCAGCTGCGGGTCAGCGAGTCGAGGGCCGCCTTCGTGGCCGCGTACACCGAGCTGCCGGGCATGGCGCGCACCCCGATGGCGCCCGCGGACCCGATGTTGAGCACCAGACCGCGCGCGGCCTCGAGGTCGGGCAGCGCGGCCCGGGTGAGGAGGATCGGGGCGAGGAGGTTGGTCGCTATCTGCTCGCGCGCGGTCTGCTCGTCGAGCTCGGCCAGGTTCTGGAAGCCGGGGAGCGCCGCGTTGTTGACCAGGACGTCGATGCCGCCGAGGGCGCGCCGGGCGGTCTCGGTCACCGTCGTGGGGGCGTCGGGGCCGGAGATGTCCAGCGGGAGGACATGGACGCGGTCGTGGCCGGCGGCCGTCTCGTCGAGGGCGGCCTTGGTGCGGCCGACGACGAGGACGTGGTCACCGCGTGCCGCGAAGGCCTGCGCCGTGGCCCGGCCGATGCCGGTACCCGCGCCGGTGACGACCACCCTGCGGGGTGAGGTGTGTGCTTCAGGGATCGACATGACCCGACGCTAGGCGGGGCCGCTCGAAATCCGGTCGTACGACAAAGACCGCACCCGCACCCGGGGTACGGGTGCGGGTGCGGCGGAGCTGCGCAGCCCCGCGGGGGAGGAGAGGCCGGGCAGCCGTCGGTGTCCGTGCCGTCAGCGCGCCGCGGTCAGCGGCCGAGCCTCTGGAAGGCCCGCACGGAGAGCGGGAAGAAGATCAGCAGCAGTGCGACCGGCCACACCACCGCCATCAGCATCGAGTGGTCGGTGATCCAGGAGCCGGAGGCGACCCCGGGGGTGCCGAACAGGTCCCGGGTGGCGTTGACCGTCGACGACAGCGGGTTCCAGTCGGCCACCGTGCCCAGCCAGTCGGGCATGGTGCTGGTGGCCACGAATGTGCCCGACAGGAAGCCGATCGGGAACTCCAGGGTCTGCACCCCGCTGACCGCCTCCTGGCTGGACATGGACAGTCCCAGGTAGACGCCGATCCAGATGAGGGCGAACCGCAGCAGCAGGATGAGCCCGATGGCCGCGAGGAAGTCGCCCGCCGTGCCGTGGTTGCGCCAGCCGATGACCAGGCCCGCCACGAGCATCACGCTCAGCGTGAGCACCGAGAACAGCATGTCCGCAACGGCCCGCCCGATGAGCACCGCGGAGGACGACATCGGCATGGAGCGGAAGCGGTCGGTGACGCCCTTGTCGACGTCGGACGTCACCGCGAGCGTGGTGAGTCCGATGCCGAACAGCATGGTCATGGTGAACATGCCGGGCATCAGGAAGTCCCGGTACCTGCCGCCGCCCGGCACCTGCATCGCGCCGCCGAACAGGTAGGCGAACATCAGCACGATGAGGACGTTGAAGACCAGCGAGAAGATCACCGGCCCCGGGCTGCGCTGCCAGTGGGACAGGGCCCGCCGGGTGAGGGTCCAGCCGTCGGCCAGTGCCCAGCGCAGGCCGCCGGTCGGGGTGTCCGAGAGTGCGGGCGCGGGCCGCGCCGCCGCGGTGCTCGTGCTCATGCGGTGACCTCCTCGTCCGCCTTCTCGGCGCGCCGTTCCGCGTGGTGCCCGGTGAGGTGCAGGAAGACCTCGTCCAGGGTGGGCCGGCGCAGGGTCATGTCGTCGATGGCGATGCCCGCCTCGTCGAGCAGCCGCACCGCCTCGGGCAGCGCGGTCGACTTGTCCGCCACCTGCACGCCGATCTGCCGCTTGTCCTCGTCGATCACCGGCTCGGCGATGCCGAGGCGGGAGACCGCGGCGGCACCCCTGCCCAGCTCGTGCTGGTCGTGCACCACGAACTCGATGCGGTCGCCGCCGATCCTGGACTTCAGCTCGCTCGGTGTGCCCTCGGCGATGACCCGGCCGGTGTCGATCACATTGATCTGCGAGGCGAGCTGGTCGGCCTCGTCCAGGTACTGGGTAGTGAGCAGCACCGTGGTGCCCATGCCGACCAGGTCGCGGATGCACTGCCACACCTCGTTGCGGCTGCGCGGGTCGAGGCCCACGGTCGGTTCGTCGAGGAAGAGCACGGCAGGGGCCAGCAGCATGCTCGCCGCCAGGTCGAGCCGGCGCCGCATGCCTCCGGAGTAGGCCTTGACCGGCTTGTTGCCGGTGTCCGCCAGCCGGAACTGCTGGAGCATCTCGGTGGCCCGGACCTTCGCCGCCGTGGTCCCGAGGTGATAGAGCCTTCCGAACATCACCAGGTTCTGATAGCCGCTGAGGACCTCGTCCACCGCCGCGCTCTGTCCCACCAGGCCGATGCGCTTGCGTACCTGGTCGGGCCGCCTCGCCACGTCGTAGCCGGCGACCTCGGCCCGGCCGCCGTCGAGTCGCAGCAGTGTGGACAGGATCCGTACCGAAGTGGTCTTGCCCGCCCCGTTGGGTCCGAGGAGGCCGCACACCGTGCCCTGCGGAATCGTGATGTCGAACCCGTCCAGGGCGTACGTGTCCCCGTAGCGCTTGCGGAGGCCTTCGGCCACCACAGCCAGGTTGCTTGAACTCACTGCGATCCCTTCGCCGTCTTTCGATCGCGTTGCTCGTACACCGTACCGTATTAGGTACCGTACAGCATACGGAGTTAAACGTCAGTTTTTCCGGGGGGGTGCGTTCCGGCCATCGGGGTCCCTTGTGTCCGGCTGTCGATGAAGCTCTGGACGCCGTCCAGGACCCGGTGCAGACCGAACTCGAAGGCCCGGGCCGGAGCGAAGACTCCGCCGTACGCCTCGCCGGTGACCTCGCCGACCCGGGCGGCGAGCGGAAAGCGCTCCGCGTCGGCGACCGTCCGGAGCATCGGGCCGTTCGCCTCCCACCACTGCTGGTCGGTCATGCCGGTGCTCTGCTCGGTCTGGGCGGCCTCCAGGCGTCGCCGTGCGGTGCCCTCGACATGGCCGGTGACCAGGTTGACCACCAGGTCCATCTCGATCTCGGTGAGTCCGATGCCGGCGACCGTGCTGAGTTCGTGCTCGTACTTGGCGGTCGCGCCCGGACCCAGTGCCGGACGCGCGCGCGGCACCTGGAGCATCCAGGGGTGGCGCTCGTAGAGCTCCCAGCCCCGGTGGGCGATGTTCTCCAGGCGGACGCGCCAGTTTCCGGGCGGGGTGCGGGCCGGCACGGTCTCGCCGTAACAGGAGTCGAGCATCAGGTCGATCAGCTCGTCCTTGCCCGGCAGATAGGTGTAGAGCGTCATGGTGCCGATGCCGAGCCGCTCGGCGACCCGACGCATGGACAGTGCGGCCAGTCCCTCGGTGTCCGCCAGTTCCACGGCCGAAGTGACGATCTTGTCCAGGCTGAGGTTCGACCGGGTGCGCCGTCCCGAGCGATCCTGCGCACCCCACAGCAGGGCCAGGCTGTCCGCCGCCCCGTTGAACCGGTAACCCCTGCTCATCGTCCTCCCTCGCTCCGTATGCCGTACCGTACATAGTACGGAACATGTTTCGAAAAAGGCACCGCACACGGCCCTGACAGGCGCGCGCGGTGCCCCGGTGGTGCTGCGCGGGATGTGGCGGCTCAGGCCGGCACGGAGGGCTTCCGGTCCGCCGTGGCCAGCCAGCTCGGGAAGCTCAGCAGGCCGGGGCGGCGCAGACGCAGCGCCGGGATGTCGGCCCGGTAGCCGTCCGTCTGGAACCACTCGAACATCAGGGAGATCTCGGCGGCGAACGGGATGTGCGGGTTCGCGGCCACATCGGACGGCGACAGCGGCTCGAAGCGGGCCGGCAGACCGGCCGCCGCGCCCAGCGCCTCGGCGATCTCACCGGCGGTCAGTTCGTCGCCCGCCAGTTCCACCGCCCGGCCCAGATACTCCTCGGGCCGCTCGAAGGCGTCCGCGGCGAACGCGCCGATGTCCTCGCTCGCGATCAGCTGCACCCGGGTGGACGGGCGCAGCGCCAGCCGCAGCACCAGGGTGCCGTCCTCGACCTGCGGCGGATGCGCCGCGAAGTTGTCCATGAAGAACGTCGGCCGCAGCACCGTGTGCGGCACGCCCAGCTCCTCGAGGCGGCGCTCCACCGCCCGCTTCGACTCGAAGTGCGGGACACCGCTGGACCGTTCGGCCCCGCCCACCGACGAGTACACCACGTGCGGCACACCCGTGTCGGCCGCAGCCTGTGCCAGTGCACGCCCCTGCCGGACCTCGCCGCCGACCCCGGCGTCCGTCATGAAGGTCTGCACGCTGAACACGCCGTCCACGTCGGTCATGGCCCGGCGCAGCGAGCGGGGGTCGTCGAGATCGCCGCGGACCAGCTCGGCACCGCGGGCCGCCAGTTCCAGCGCGGCGGGGGAGTCGGGCGTGCGGACCAGGGCCCGCACCGGGTGCCCGCGGTGCAGCAGGGCGCGCGCGGTCGCGCCGCCCTGGAGGCCGGTGGCCCCGGTGACCAGTATCGTGCGTCGGTTCGACATGGCGGTCCCTTTCGTTCGACGGCGGAGGCTTCGCGAGCCACGCCCCGCGTCGGGCGTCGCGCTCGGAGAGTGCGGGGCGGGCGTCGCCCCGGTCGTACGGGTCCGGCTGCGGTCGGTCAGCGGTAGGCCGCCAGATGCTCGGCGGCCCAGTCGCGGAACGGGCGGGCCGGCCTGCCCAGCACCTCGTCGACCGCCGGCCGCACCCGCGCCCACGGCACCCGGCGGCTGCGCAGGGCGCGCACATTGCCCTCGGCCGTGCCGCGGTCGCCGGTGATCGCGGTGAACATCGCGACGGTCTCCTCCTCGGTGGCCACCGCGAAGTCGAGCCTGCGGCCCAGGAGTTCACCGAGGATCCGCGTCTGGTCGGCGGAGCTCAGCACCTGCGGCCCGGTCAGCTCGTACACCCGCCCGGCGTGCTCCGGGGACAGTGCGGCCACCCCCACGCCGGCGACGTCGGCGGGGTCGACCGGCGCCCCCGGATTGTCGCCCACCAGGCAGCGGACCCGCCCCTCGTCCCGTATGGAGGCCGCCCACCACAGCGCGTTGGAGTGGAAGGGGCCGGGGCGCAGCACCGTCAGGGAGGGCACCGCCGCCCCGACGATCCGCTCGGCGGCCTCGTGCTCGGCCCGGATCCGGTGCTGCAGCGGATGCACCACGGCGGACGACGACAGCAGCACCACGTGCTTCAGCGCCCCCGCCGCACGGGCCGCCTCGGCGAACCCCGCCGCCTGCGCCTCGACGTCGCCGACCAGCACCACGAACGCCCGCTCCACGCCGTGCAGTGCCGCAGCCACCGATGCCGGGTCCTCGGGGCTGCCGGGCACCACCTCCACGCTCTCGGGCAGATCCGCCTCGCCGGGCCGGCGGCTCAGCGCCCGCACCTGAATTCCGCGCCCCGCCAGATTCCGCACCACATGCCGGCCGACTTTGCCGGTTGCGCCGGTTACCAGGAGCATTCCCATTCCCCTCACGGAGCCGTCGTTTTCCAAGAAAGCAGCCCGCTGCAATTCCCGTCGCATCCCGTAGCGGCCGGGGGTTGCGCGGACCGGCATCGAAGCTCAACCAGCCCTTGAATCCTGGGAGTCGACAATATGTGGCGGACATCGCGTCTTCTTCGGAAAGCACTTGAAGACCGCTGGTGTTCCGGTCGTGCTGGAACTGCCGGTGAAACTGCCGGTGACCGGACGCATTTCGCTCATAGGCTCATGGCGAATGTGCTCGCTCGCAGTGCGGTGTCACGGGGAGGTCCATGTGGTCAGCAGCGCAGGCGCATCGGTGAACGGGTTCCTCGACCATCACTTCGGCCACGACCCGATCGCGATCGTCGGGATGTCGTGCCGGCTGCCCGGCGCCCCCGACCCCGAGGCCTTCTGGCGGCTGCTCGCCGGCGGCACCGAAGCCATCGGCGAGGTGCCGCCCGGACGCTGGGAGCCGGCGGACCACACCGTGCGCCGCGGCGGCTTCCTCGACCGCGTCGACGCCTTCGACGCGGAGTTCTTCGGGATCTCCCCGCGCGAGGCCCGGGAGATGGACCCGCAGCAGCGGCTCATGCTCGAACTGGGCTGGGAGGCGCTGGAGGACGCGCTGATCGTCCCGGCGACCCTGGCGGCCGGCCGCACCGGCGTGTACGTCGGCGCGATCTGGGACGACTACGCCACCCTCGTGCACCGGGCCGGCCCCGAGGCGGTCGGCAGGCACACCGTCACCGGGCTGAGCCGCGGCGTCATCGCCGGCCGGCTGTCGTATGTGCTCGGGCTGCGCGGTCCCAGCCTGACCGTCGACTCCGCCCAGTCCTCCTCCCTGGTGGCGGTCCACCTCGCCGCGCAGAGCCTGCGCGGCGGTGATTGCGACCTCGCTCTCGCCGGAGGAGTCAGCCTCGCCCTGTCCGCGCGCACCACGCTCGGCAACGAACGCTTCGGCGGGCTCTCGCCGTCCGGGGTGTGCCGCGCCTTCGACGCCCGGGCCGACGGCTACGTCCGCGGGGAGGGCGGCGCCGTGGTCGTCCTCAAGCCGTTGCGGCGCGCCCTGGCCGACGGCGACCGCGTCTACTGCGTCATCCGGGGCGGCGCGGTCAACAACGACGGGGCCACCGAGGGCCTGACCGTGCCCGGCGCCCAGACACAGGCCGCCGTGCTCACCGAGGCGTACGCCCGCGCCGGCATCGACCCCGCCGAGGCGCAGTACGTCGAACTGCACGGCACCGGCACCCGGGTCGGCGACCCCGTCGAGGCGGCGGCTCTGGGTGCCGCGCTGGGACGGGCCGAGGGCCGCCGCCGACCGCTGATGGTCGGCTCGGTGAAGACCAACATCGGGCATCTGGAGGGCGCGGCCGGGATCGCCGGGCTCGTCAAGGCCGCGCTCAGCGTGCACCGCCGCCGCCTCCCGGCCAGCCTCAACTTCGTGACACCCTCCCCACGCATTCCGCTGGACGAGCTGGGCCTGGACGTCGTGCGCGCCTTCGGCAGCTGGCCCGAGCCCGAACGCCCCCTGGTGGCGGGGGTCTCCTCGTTCGGCATGGGCGGCACCAACTGCCACCTCGTGCTCGAACAGGCACCTGACACCGAGGAGCCGGGAGGGGAGTGTCCGCGCCTTCAGCCGCCGCTGCTCCTGTCGGGCCGTTCCGCACAGGCGCTGCGCGCCCAGGCGGAACGGGTGCGCGAGGCGGTGGCGGCCGGCGCGGACCTGCCGGGGGTGGCGCACGCCCTGGCGGTCGGCCGTACCCACTTCGCCCACCGGGCCGCCGTGCCGTCGTCCGGGGACCGCGCGACGGTGGTCGAAGCGCTGGACACGCTGGCGGCGGGCGGCATGTCCGCCGGTGTGCGGGCCGGGCGCGTGGACGGCGACGGCGGGGTGGGCCTCATGTTCTCGGGCCAGGGCGATGCGCTGGTGGGGGTGGGCTCCGGTCTGTACCGGGCGTTTCCGGTGTTCGCCGAGGCGTTCGAGGAGGCGGCGGGACTGGTGGGTCTGCCGGCCGGTGGGCCCGGTGCCATGGGCGACGCGGCGGAGCGGGGCACGCGGTGGGTGCAGGCGGGGGTCTTCGCGCTGCAGGTCGCACTGGTGCGCCTGCTGGCGGACGCCGGGGTCCGGCCCTCGGTGGTCGTGGGGCACTCCGTGGGGGAAGTGGCGGCGGCGCATGGTGCGGGTGCGCTGTCACTGGAGGAGGCCGCGCGGCTGGTCGTGGCGCGGGGGCGGCTGATGGGACAGGCGCCGCAGGGGGCGATGGTGGCGGTGCGGGCACCGGAGGAGGAGGTGCGGGCCGCTCTGGAGCCCGGAGTGACGGTCGCGGCGGTGAACTCGCCGACGGACGTGGTCGTTTCGGGCGAGGAGGACGCCGTACGGGAGGTCATGGGGCGGTTCGCACGGACCCGGCGGCTTCCGGTGGGGCAGGCGTTCCACTCGCCGGCGATGGCGGCCGCCGGGCAGGGACTGCGGGAAGTGGCGGCCGGTCTGTCGTTCCATGAGCCGGTGCTCACCATGGTGAGCACCGTGACCGGACGGGCCGTGGGCAGGGCGGAGCTGGCCGATCCGGGGTACTGGGCGCGGCAGGTCGAGGCTCCGGTGCTGTTCGCCGAGGCCGTTCGCGAGGTGCGACGGCTGGGGACGGTCCATCTGGTGGAGGCGGGACCGTCCGGGACCCTGACATCGCTGGCGTCGGCCACCCTGAGCGGGTCGGGGGTGCGGGCGACGGCGCTGCTGCGGCGCGGCCGGGACGAGGAGACCACGTTCACCGCGGCCCTGGCCGACCTGCACACCCACTCCCTCACACCGGACTGGTCCCGCCTGACCGGCCCCCGGCCACCACACCCGGCACCCCTACCGACCTACCCCTTCCAGCGCTCCCCGTACTGGTTCACCGCACCCACGGAACAGACGGTGGCCGTGCGGGAGAGCGGGGAGCGGCCGGAGACGGCGGAAGAGACCGGACAGGTGGCGAAGGGGGCCGAAGCGGCTCAGCCGGTGGTGGGCGCCGAGCAGGCCGTTGTCTCTCAAGGGGCTGAGGCCGGTCCCGAGCCGGCGTCCTCCCGGCGGGCCGGCATCGGTGGCGCCGGGCTTCGGCAGCTCGTGCGTGCCCACACGGCCGCCGTGCTCGGGCACGACCGCGCCGACGCCGTTGCGCCGGACCGGAGTTTCAAGGACCTGGGATTCGACTCGCTGTCCGGGGTGGAGCTCGCTGAGCGCCTCGCCGAAGCCACCGGACGCGCGCTGCCTGCGACCTCGGTGTACGACCATCCCACACCAGCGGCGCTCGCCGCGTTCCTGGCAGGTGAGGAGTCCGCCGACGCCGCCAGGGGTTCAGAGGACGCAGCGGAATCCGTGACGGCCGACGCCGGAGGTGCCACGCCCGAGGAGGGCACGGACGACCCCGTCGTCGTGGTGGGCCTCGGCTGCCGGTTCCCCGGCGGGGTGAACTCCCCGGAGGACCTGTGGGACATGCTGTTCTCCGGCATCGACGTGATCGGTGACTTCCCCGCCGACCGGGGCTGGGACCTGGAGGAGCTGTTCGATCCGGACCCGGAGCGGCCGGGGACGTCGTATGTCCGCGAGGGCGGCTTCCTCGCCGGGGCGGCCTGGTTCGACCACGGATTCTTCGGGATCTCTCCGCGCGAGGCGCGGGCGATGGACCCGCAGCAGCGGCTGCTGCTGGAGACGTGCTGGGAGGCGCTGGAGCGGGCCGGTATCGACCCCACCGCACTGCACGGGAGCGACACCGGCGTGTTCGTCGGCGCCACGGCGGCGGAGTACGGGCCGCGCCTGGCGGACGCCGCGGCCGGGGCGGAAGGGTACGCGCTGACGGGCACGACGCCGAGCGTGGCGTCGGGACGCGTCGCCTATGTGCTGGGGCTGCGCGGGCCGGCGGTGACGGTGGACACGGCGTGCTCCTCGTCGCTGGTGGCACTCCACCTGGCCGTCCAGTCCGTGCGGAGCGGCGAGTGCCCGCTGGCCGTGGTGGGCGGCGCCACCGTGATGGCCACTCCCGGAATGTTCGTGGAGTTCTCCCGGCAGCGGGGCCTCGCCCCGGACGGCCGCTGCAAGGCCTTCTCGTCGGACGCGGACGGCACCGCCTGGTCCGAGGGCGTCGGGGTCCTGGTGGTGGAGCGCCTGTCGCGGGCGCGGGCGGCCGGGCATCCGGTCCTCGCCGTGGTGCGCTCGACGGCCCTGAACCAGGACGGGGCCAGCAACGGCCTGACCGCGCCGAGCAGGGGTGCGCAGGAGCAGGTCATCCGCCGCGCGCTGAAGGCGGCGAACCTCGCGCCGGCCGAGGTCGACGTGGTGGAGGCGCACGGCACCGGCACCCGGCTCGGCGACCCGATCGAGGCGGAGGCGCTGTTGGCCACCTACGGGCAGCACCGGCAACGGCCCCTGCTGCTCGGCTCGGTGAAGTCCAACCTGGGCCATGCCCAGGCCGCCGCCGGCATGGCCTCGATGATGAAGCTGGTGCTGGCGATGGGCCACGGCTGGGTGCCGCGCACCCTGCACGTCGACGAGCCCACGCCGCACGCCGACTGGAGTTCCGGCTCGATCACCCTCGCGACCGAGGGGCAGCGCTGGCCGGATACCCCGGGCCGGCCCCGCCGCGCCGGAGTGTCCGCCTTCGGTATCTCCGGCACCAACGCCCACGCCGTCCTCGAACAGGCCCCGCCCGAACCCGTGGAGACAGGGCATCCGGCCGGCCCGGAGACCCTCCCGGCTGCCGTGCCGTATCTGCTGTCCGCGCGCGACGCGGCCGCGCTGCGCGACCAGGCGACGGCCCTGCACGCGCACCTGGAGGAGCAGGACGCGGCCCCCGTCCAGGTGGCCCACGCGCTGCTGTACCGGCGCACCCGGCACACCCACCGGGCCGCCGTCGTCGCCACCGGACGGGACGATCTGCTGCGCGGGCTGACCGCGCTCGCCGCGGGCGAGACCGACGCCGAGGGCACGGTCGTCGGCACGGCGGGCGAGACGGGCAGGGTCGTCTTCGTCTTTCCCGGCCAGGGTGCCCAGTGGCCCGGCATGGCCACCGCACTGACGGCCGAGTCGCCCGTGTTCGCGGCGCGCATGGCCGAGTGCGCGGCCGCGCTGGGCGCGTACGTCGACTGGGACCTGTCCGAGGTGCTCTCCGACACCGAGGCCCTCCGGCGGGTCGACGTCGTCCAGCCCGCCCTGTGGGCGGTCATGGTGTCGCTCGCCGCGCTGTGGCGGGCCCACGGCCTGGAGCCCGACGCCGTCGTGGGCCACTCCCAGGGCGAGATCGCCGCCGCCTGCGTCGCGGGCGCGCTGTCCCTGGAGGACGCCGCGAAGGTGGTGGCCCTGCGCTCCCGGGTGATCCTGGCGCTGTCCGGGCGCGGCGGCATGCTCTCCGTGGGGCTGTCCGCCGCCGCGATCGCTGAGCTGCTCGACGACGGGCTGTCCGTCGCCGCGGTCAACGGCCCCTCGTCGGTCGTCGTCTCGGGCGACCGCGCCCCGCTGGAACGGCTCGCTGCCTACCTCACCGAACAGGGCGTACGCAACCGCATGGTTCCGGTCGACTACGCCTCCCACTCGGCGCACGTGGAGGCGATCCGCGCCGAACTGGCAGACGCGCTCGCCCAGTTGCGGCCCACGGCCCCCCTGGTGCCGTTCCTGTCCACGGTGACCGGAGCATGGGTCGAGACCGCCGCCCTCGACGCCGCGTACTGGTACCGGAACCTGCGCGAGACCGTGGGGTTCGAACAGGCCGTACGCACCCTCGGCGACCAGGGGTTCACCACCTTCGTGGAGATGAGCCCCCACCCCGTGCTGACCTACCCGGTCGAGGAGACATGCCCCGAAGCGGTCGTCACCGGCACGCTGCAACGCGAGGACGGCGGCCTGCGCCGCTTCCTCGAGTCCGCCGCCGGCCTCGTCGTACGCGGAGTGGACCTCGAGCTGCTGCCCGGGGTGCGGGGCGGTCATCTCCCGCTGCCGGTGTACCGGTTCCAGCGCAGCCGGTTCTGGCAGGCCCCGCTCCGGGGCACCGCCCCCGCCCCCGATCCGCAGACCCCGCCCGAGGAGACCACCAACCTGCGCCGGCTCGTCGCCGGGGCGCCCGCCGACGAGGGCGAGCGGCTGCTGCTGGACCTCGTCCGCGCCCGGGCCGCTGCCGTCCTCGGCCATGACTCGGCCGACCAGGTGCCGCAGGACCGCAACTTCAAGGAACTGGGCCTGGACTCCCTCGGTGCCGTCCGGTTGCGCAACACGCTGGCCGCGGCCACGGAGCTGCGACTGCCGCCGACGCTGGTCTTCACGTATCCCACGCCTGCGGCACTGGCCCGCTTCCTGTACGACACCCTCCGCGCCGCCGACTCCGACGTCCCGGCGGAAGAGCCGGCCCCGGCGCCCGGGACACCGGCGGCACAGGCGGCGCCGGAGAGCGACGATCCGGTCGTCGTGGTCGCAATGGCGTGCCGTTTCCCGGGTGGTGTGCACTCACCGGAGGACCTGTGGGAGGTGCTGGAGTCCGGCCGCGACGTCGTCGGGGACTTTCCCACGGACCGGGGCTGGGACCTGGAACGCCTCTACGATCCCGACCCGGAGCACGCCGGGACGTCGTATGTGCGCACCGGGGGCTTCCTGCAGGACGCCGGAGCCTTCGACCACCAGTTCTTCGGGATCTCGCCCCGTGAGGCGCGGGCGATGGACCCGCAGCAGCGGCTGCTGCTGGAGACGTGCTGGGAGGCGCTGGAGCGGGCCGGCATCGACCCGACCTCGCTGCGCGGGAGCGGCACCGGGGTGTTCGTGGGCGCGACCGGGACGGAATACGGGCCGCGGCTGCACGAGGCGGACCCGGACGCGGAGGGGTTCGCGCTGACCGGTACGGCGATGAGCGTCGCCTCGGGACGGATCGCGTACACCTACGGTCTCACCGGACCGGCCGTGACGGTGGACACCGCCTGCTCGGGTTCACTGATGGCGCTGCACCTGGCGGTCCAGGCGCTGCGGAGCGGCGAGTGCCCGCTGGCCGTGGTGGGCGGCGCCACCGTGATGGCCGCGCCGGGCATCTTCGTGGAGTTCTCCCGGCAGCGCGGGCTGGCACCGGACGGGCGGTGCAAGCCGTTCTCGGCGGACGCGGACGGCACCGCCTGGTCCGAGGGCGTCGGAGTGCTGCTCGTCGAACGGCTGTCGCGGGCACGGCGGCTGGGCCACCCCGTCCTGGCGGTCGTCCGGGGGACGGCGGCCAACCAGGACGGGGCGAGCAACGGCCTGACCGCGCCGAGCAGGGGTGCGCAGGAGCAGGTCATCCGCCGCGCGCTGAAGGCGGCGAACCTCGCGCCGGCCGAGGTCGACGTGGTGGAGGCGCACGGCACCGGCACCCGGCTCGGCGACCCGATCGAGGCGGAGGCGCTGCTGGCCACCTACGGGCAGCACCGTCAACGGCCCCTGCTGCTCGGCTCGGTGAAGTCCAACCTCGGTCACACACAGGCCGCCGCCGGCATGGCGGGCGTCATCAAGATGATCCTGGCCATGCGGCACGGCGTCGTACCCCGGACCCTCTACGTCGGGGAACCCACCCCGCACGTCGACTGGTCGGCCGGCGACATCGCGCTGACCACCGCCGACCGGCCCTGGCCGGACACCGACCGCCCCCGGCGCGCGGCCGTGTCCGCCTTCGGGATCAGCGGCACCAACTGTCACGCCGTTCTCGAACAGGCGCCCGCAGTACCCGCCGTGGCGGAGGACCGGGAGACACCCGCCCCGATCCCGCTGCTGCTGTCCGCCCGCACCCCGGCCGCACTGCGCGCCCAGGCCCGCGCCCTGCTCGACCGGCTCACCACCCGGCCCGACCCCGACATCGCGGGCACCGCACACGCCCTCGCCGTCGGCCGGGCCCACCACCCGCACCGGGCCGCCGTCCTGCTGGGGGACGGAAACCATCTGGCCGGCCTGAAGGCGGTGGCCGAAGGGCTGTCCGCCATCGGGGTGCAGACGGGGCACGTCGACGGCGACGGCCGCGTGGCCCTGATGTTCTCCGGGCAGGGAGACCTGTACGCCGGGATGGGGTCGGGGCTGTACACGGCGTTCCCGGCCTTCGCCGAGGCGTTCGACGAGGCGGCGGCGCTGGTGGGGCTCGAGCGGGGCGGCCCGGACGTCCTGGACGAGGCGCTGCTGGGCCGGACGCGCTGGGCGCAGGCCGCGGTGTTCGCGCTGGAGGTGGGCCTGTTCCGGTTGCTGCAGGCGGCGGGGATCCGGCCGTCGGTGGTGGTCGGTCACTCGGTGGGCGAGGTGGCGGCGGCGCACTGTGCAGGTGTGCTGACACTGCCGGACGCCGCCGAACTGGTCGTGGCACGGGGCACGTTGATGCAGCAGGCCCCGGCCGGGGCGATGGTCGCGGTGCGGGCGCCGGTGGAAGACGTACGGGCGGCGCTGACGCCGGGGGTGTCCGTGGCGGCGGTGAACTCGCCGTTGGACGTGGTGCTGGCCGGTGAGGAGGAGGCGGTCGCCCGGGTGGCCGGGCGGTTCCGGCGCTCGCGCCGACTGCCGGTGGGGCAGGCGTTCCACTCACCCGCCATGGCACGGGCCGCGCAGGGGATCGGCGAGGTGGCCGCCGGGCTGGCGTTCGCCGAGCCGGAGATCACGCTGGTGAGTTCGGTGACCGGGCGGCCGGCCGGGCGCCGTGAGCTGGCCGACCCGGAGTACTGGGCGGAGCAGGTGCGCGGGCCGGTGCGGTTCCTGGACGCGGTGCGGGAGGTGCACCGGGCGGGGGCGACGCATCTGGTGGAGGCGGGACCGGCCGGGACCCTGACGTCCCTGGCGGCGGCCACACCGGGCTCGGCGCGGTGGCGTACGGCACTGTTGCGGCGCGGCCGGGACGAGGCGACGACGTTCACCGCGGCCCTGGCCGAGCTGCACGCACACACCGCCACGCCGGACTGGTCCCGGCTCGCGGGCCCGCTCCCGCCCCGTCCGGTGACCCTCCCCCCGTACGCCTTCCAGCACACGCACCACTGGATCGCCCCGCCCGCCCACCCCGCCGGCACGGGGAACCCGCTGGCAGGGCTGGGCGGGAACCTGGACGCCGAGACGCTCGCCGCGCGGCTCGGTGTGGATCCCGACGCACCCCTGCGCGAGGTGCTGCCGGCGCTGCGCGCCTGGCGCCCACAACCCACACCGTCGGCCGACCCGCGGTCCACGGAGCAGCGGGCGAGCGGTGCGGTCGTGACACTGCCCGAGTCCGAGGCGGACCGCAGGGCGGCACTGCTGGAACTCGTCCGCGTGCAGGCGGCCGCGGTGCTCGGACACGAGGCCCACACCGAGATCGGTGGTGACACGGAGTTCTTCGACGTGGGTCTGGCCTCGATGGGGGCCCTGGAACTGCGCCACCGTATCGGGGAGGCGACAGGCCTGGACCTGCCCTCGACGCTGCTGTACGACCACCCGACGCCCGCCGAACTCGTGGCGTTCCTGGAGGCCGAGCTGGCAGGGCCGGAGAACGGGGAGGGGGACTGACCGGGACTCGTGCACCGGCAACCACCGGCAGCCCGCTCCCGGCGCAGATCCCTCTCAGGTTTCCAGGTTGGCCATCTGCCGGTCCGTGAGCAGATCGAATGGCTCAGCTGGAAGCCGAGTTCAAAGCCGGGCATCCCTCAGCAGCGGAGTACGGCATCCACAAGTGGTGGGACTCGTCGAGTACGACCGAACGCAGGGAGCTCGTGATGCGCGACGGAGGCGGGAGTCTCTGCGCGTGGCGGACGAGTTGGGTGCACGGACGGTTGCGTTCCCGGCCGTCTCCACGAGCATCCACGGCCGGCCGATCGACGACGGGGCCCGCATCGCCCTGGAGACGGTACGGGCCGCGGACACGGCGGTCGAGGAGGCCCGGTTCGTACTCTTCGACGAGTGGGCCCACGAGGCCTTCGCCGCGCAGACTCGCTGACTCGGCCGCGGCCCCGTGCCCTGACCCGCATGCCCAAGGAGACGCTTCCACGCCCCCCGCACCGGGTCGGGCCGGCGCTCTTCGTCGCCGTATGGCGCAGTCGCGTGCCCTCCTCCCTCCCGCTTCCCGCCCGCACGCCGGGTGAGGGACACCGCGGACGGGTCCCCGAGGTGGACGGACCAGGCTTGTGACCAGGGCGATGTGAAGATCTCACATGCCGCACCCCCGCGGATTCACCCCTCTCACATGCACTCTTCCCTGTCGACGTACTTGGCGCATATGCGACCGTCACCATTGAGACCGTCGAGAGTCTCGACGGCGTGGAAGGAGCAGCGGAGATGGAGGTAGGAGTCCTCGGACCGCTCGTGGTGACGGTGAACGGAACTTCTCTGGTGCCCAGCGCGGCGAAGCCGCGGCAGGTGCTCGCGTTACTGGCGGCCAACCTCGGACGACACGTGTCTCTCGGCGCCATCGTGCAGGAACTGTGGGGCGACGAGACACCCGGCCGCCCCACGGCGGTGGTGCAGACGTATGTGAAGCAGCTGCGGCGCGCCCTGTCCACGGCACTGGTCCCGACCGGCGGCCCGGACGCGAAGGAGGTGCTGAGCCGTACGCACACCGGCTACGTCCTGGACCTCCCCGGTGTGGACGTGGACGCCCGCGAGTTCGAGTGGATGACGCTGCGCGGACAGCAGGCACTGGCCCGGCACGAGGCCGAGGAGGCGGCGGTCCTGCTGGACAAGGCCCTGGCCGTGTGGCGCGGCCCCGCACTGGTCGACGTACGGACCGGATCGGTGCTGCAGACCGAGGTGCGCCGCCTGGACGAGGCGCGCCGCAGCGCCCTGGAGAGCCGGATGAGTGCGTATCTCCTGCTCGGGCGGCATGCCGAACTGATCGGCGAGCTCGGCGTGCTGACCACCCGTTACCCGCTTCAGGAGAGCCTGCATGCCCTGCTGATCGTGTCCCTGCACCGCTGCAGCCGCTCCGGGGAGGCCCTGGAGGTGTACCGGCGGCTGCGTGCGGCCATGGTCGGTGAGCTCGGTATCGAGCCCTCGCAGCGGCTCCAGCGGCTGCATCACGCCATCCTCCGCGACGACCCCGCCCTGGAGCCGCCCACCGCCGGTTTGGCTGTTTTTTAGCGGTTCCCCCCACCCTCGGGACGTGCCTGCCGGGGCCTGCTCGACCGTGTGTCGAAGGCGTCCGGCCGGTCGGGCAGGTGAACCGCCCGTGTCCGCACCTCGGGGCCCGGACGTCCGCCCCCGCACCGGTCGGCCGCAGTCGGCCGCGCAGTGCGGGCCGGCCCCGGCCGGCCACCGACGTCGGACTAGCCCGAGGCGGAACGGAATGACGCTTTACCTGTCCCAGACTTCCCCGTCCGATATGGACCCCGATGAGGCCGGAGTGCGGCTGTTCTGCTTCCCGTACGCGGGCGGCGGGGCCTCCGCCTACCGGCGCTGGCAGCGCGGGCTCGACGCGCACGCCGCCGGTGCCCGGGTGCTGCCCGTCCAACTGCCCGGCCGCGAGGGCCGGATGAACGAGCCCCGGTTCACCGATCTGGACGCGCTCGTCGCCGACCTGGACGAGCAGCTCGACGCCGAGCTGGATCATCCGCACGTGTTCTACGGGCACAGCATGGGCGCCCTGATCGCCTACGCGCTGACCGCCCGCCGCCAGCAGCGCGGCGCAACGCTGCCGCTCGCCCTGGCCCTGAGCTCCTACCGTGCGCCCCATCTGCCCGCGCCGAAGATCGCGGACCCGGGCGCCAGCGACGAGGAACTGGTCGCGGGGCTCGCCGAGTTGGGCGGCATCCCGCGCGTGATCCTCGACCACCCGGACTTCCTCGCCGCGCTTCTTCCCATCGCCCGCGACGACCTGCTGCTGTGCACGGCGTCCTTCGCCCAGGACGCCGAGTCGGTCCGGGTGCCGCTGCATCTGTTCGTCGGTGCACGGGACCGGCTGGTGTCGGTGCCCGAGGTGGTCGCCTGGCGGCGCCACGCCGGACGCGGCTGCGAGGTACGGGTGATGTCCGGCGGGCACTTCTTCATGCGCGCCCACGAGGACGGCTTCCTGCGTGAGCTCGCCGCGCTCATCCGCCAGTACGCCGACGCGCCGGTGCTCGCGGACGCCCTGTCGGCCTGACCGACTCCCGCCCCGGAGGGACATGATGAACCGTCAGGAAACCTATACAGAGCGGGTGTTGGCCCGGGCGGAGGAGCGCCGGGACGCCCCGGCCTTCGCCTTCGTCCGGGACACCGGCGTCGACCGGCTCACGTACACCGAACTCGACCGGCAGGCCAGGGGCATCGCCTCCTGGCTCCAGGACCGCGGGCTGGCAGGGCGGCAGGTGCTGTTGCTCCATCCCTCGGACCTGTCCTTCGTGACGGCCTTCGTCGGCTGTCTGTACGCGGGCGCCGTCGCCGTCCCCGCGCCGCTGCCGTCCGACCGGGAACGCCACTTCGACCGGCTGTCCCGGATCGCCGCCGACGCGCGGATCGGGGCGGTGCTCACCACCTCCCGGCATGCCGCCGCCGTCGAGTCCTGGCTGGCCGGCACGGGTCCCGAGCGGGTGCCCTGCCTGGCCACCGACGCCGGCCCGGTGGGGGATGCGAGCCAGTGGCGGGACCCCGGGCTGCACCCCGACGACCTGGCCTTCCTGCAGTACACCTCGGGTTCGACCAGCGCACCCAAGGGCGTGATGGTCTCCCACCGCAACCTGATGGCCAACGAGGCCGCCATCCAGCGCGCCCTCGGTGCCGGCGCCGACGACTGCTTCGGCAGCTGGCTGCCGCTCTACCACGACATGGGCCTCATCGGGCATGTGCTCCAGCCGCTGTGGCTGGGCGCCCGGGCCGCGCTGATGGACCCGGGCACGTTCCTGCGCCGCCCGGTGGCCTGGCTGGAGATGATCGGCGACCACCGGATCTCCATCGGAGGCGGTCCCGACTTCGCGTACGCCATGTGCGTACGGCGGGTGAAGGACGCCGACCTGGCCCGGCTCGACCTCTCCAGCTGGGAGCGGGCCTGCAACGGGGCGGAGCCGGTGCGCGCCGACACCATCGACGCGTTCACCCGGCGGTTCACCCCGGCCGGCTTCCGGGCGGAGGTCTTCTTCCCGTGCTACGGCATGGCCGAGACGACGCTGTTGGTGTCGGGCACCCCGCGCGGCATCCGGCCCGCCACCCGGTCGGTCGACGCGGCGGCCCTGGAGAACGGCGAACTCACCGCGCCCGTAACGGAGTCGGCGGCGCGGACCCTGGTGAGCAGCGGGGTGGTGAGCCCCGAGGACTTCGAGGTGCGCGTCGTCGACCCCGGGACCGCGCGGACCCTGGCGCCCGGGCGGGTGGGGGAGATCTGGCTGCGTGGACCGAGCGTGGCCGACGGGTACTGGGCACGTCCGGACGCCACGGCGGAGACCTTCGGGGCCCGCCCGGCGGACGAGGAGGACCCGGCGGCCGGTGGCTGGCTGCGTACGGGCGACCTGGGCGCGCTGTGCGACGGTCAGCTGTACGTCACGGGCAGGCTCAAGGAGATGATCCTGGTCAACGGCCGGAACATCTACCCGCACGATGTGGAGTCCGCGGCCCGGTCGGCGGATCCGGTGCTGGGCACGGGGGCGGCCTTCGCGGTGCAGTCGGGCAGCAGCGGCCGGGAACGTCTGGTCGTCGTCCAGGAGGTCGGGGGCGGGGCTCTCGACCAGGCTGCCGGGGAACGCGGGCGGGAGCTGGTCGAACGGGTGCAGGCCGCGGTCGCCGCGGAGTTCGCGGTGCCGGCGGGCAACGTCCTGCTGGTCGCGCCCGGCACGGTCCGCCGTACCACCAGCGGGAAGATCCAGCGCACGTTGATGCGGCGGCTGTTCCTGACGGGCGCGATCGAGACGCTGTACGCCGTGGTCGAGCCGGACGTCCGGCAGCCGCCCGAGCGGACGCCGGCGACGGTCGGTTGAACGGCGGCACTGCGCTGCGCGGCCGACGGCACATACACCGGGCCCCGCCCGGAACGGAGGACCCGTTCGGGGGGGGCCCGGAGCCCTCCGGGGCCCGGGTCACGCGGGGAGAGGCGGCGCAGCGCGGTCGGGTGGCGCTAGCCGGGTCGCTGGCAC
>NZ_JBFBBE010000149.1:0-20193 GCF_040682555.1 Streptomyces sp. NPDC051172 | reverse complement strand
CTGACTGAATGCCGACAAGAACTGCTGTGTCCGGCCGGCGGAGCGGAAGCCTTACGCACCGTGAATCCGGTGCGGCGGCCCCTCTGCGCTCTCTTTCTGTTGTGGTCTCCCTCGGTGCGGGCAGCTCAGTATCCGCGTGCCGGATCGACGATGTTGCGCAGTGCCCGGCCGGAGCGGTAGCGGCCGATGTTGTCCAGCAACAGATCGAGGCACCGCCGTTCGGTGCCCGCGGTGGCGTCGGCGCAGTGCGGAGTGACGATCACGCCCGGCATCGACCACAGGGGTGAATCGGAGGGCAGCGGCTCCGCGGCGAACACGTCGAGCGCGGCGCCGGACAGCCGGCCGCTGTCCAGCGCCTCGATCAGCGCGCTCTCGTCCACCACCGGCCCCCGCCCCACGTTGACCAGCAAGGCTCCGGGCCGCAGCAGCGACAGTTGGGGCCGGCCGATCAGACCGTGCGTGTGCTCGGTCAGCGGCGCGGCGACGACCAGCAGGTCCAGGCCGTCGTAGAACCGCTGCCATGCGGACGGGCCGAAGGTGGTCGCGACCTCGGGGACCGGTGCGGTCCCGCGTCGCAGGCCGACGATCTCGGTGCCGAACGCGGAGAGCAGCCGAGCCGTGGACCGGCCCAGATCACCGAGCCCGACGATCCCGGCCCGCAGACCGGCGAGTTCACCGGCCGTGGGCGGCTGCCAGCGGCCGGCGCACTGCGCGGCCAGCAGCTGCGGGAGCCGCTTGAGATGCGCAAGCGTCACCGCCACCACATGCTCGGCGACCGCACGACCGTGCGTGCCGGCGCCGTTGGTGACGGTGAGTTCGTCGCGGGCGGCCGCACGTGCGAGGACCTCCGGCGGCAGACCGGCCGCGGTGGTGTGCAGCCAGCGCAGTCCGGACTGTGTGTCGAGGAAGCGCGCCAACGGCTCAGGACCGCAGTCCCAGACCAAGGCTGCCTCGAAGTCACTCGCGGACTGCTCGTCGGCCGGTGCGCCGATGAGTTCGGCCTCCGGCCAGGCGACCGCGACGCTCTTGGCCGCCTCGCCGAAGGGCATGGCGAACGTCCGCACGCGGACCCGGGCGTCCGCGGCCATTCAGCGTGCCGCGGTTTCGGCGTGCCGGCGCACGCTCAGCGGCCGCATGTCGGTCCACACCTGCTCGATGTGCTCAAGGCAGGCTTCGCGGCTGCCAGTCGGGCCGCCCGTCCGCCAGCCGGCCGGCAGTTCGCGGTCCGCGGGCCAGATGGAGTACTGCTCCTCGTCATTGATCACCACGTGGAATTCCGGGGTCTCCTGGCTTTCGGGCACGTCGGTTTCCTTTTCTCCGGGTGATTGATTTCTTTTCAGCGTATCGACCGTGCCGTATTCGTCCACCGTGATCGGTGCACCATCGTCTCAGCGATTTGTTGACGGGGCCTCAGTGAAGTATGCAGCCGTCTGCACGGAACGCGGCAACGACCTTGCGGTGAATGCTCATTGACCGGGAACGGTGCCGGTTCCTACGGTCGGTGCAGGAAAAGTCGACGGAAATAGAGACCACGGCGAAATCCGGCCCGCCCAAGGAGCCGACACCCGAGGAGCCGACATGTTCACCATTGAGTTGAGCGGGGACGATCGCACCCGGATCGACGCGCTCATCGCCGAGATCCTCGACGACCACGGCGGCCCGGACGACCCCGACCTCCTCGACCGGCTCACGGTCTACGCCCAAGAACTGCCGCGCTCCGTGCGGCTCCGGGCCAACCGCTTCCGGCTCCACGAGCCCGCCGGCGGGTGTGTGTTCACCGGGTTTCGCGTCGACGACGACGCGATCGGCGACACCCCGGCACGGTGGGGCGGCGCGGACCGGGCCGGCACGGCACGCGAGGATCTGTTCCTGCTGCTGTGCGCGGCCCTGCTCGGCGACCCGGTCGCCTGGGCCACCCAGCAGGACGGCCGCATGCTGCACGACGTGATGCCGATCAAGGGTCACGAACTGGAGCAGATCAACTCCTCGACCTCGGCCCCGCTGTGGTGGCACACAGAGGACGCCTTCCACCCCTACCGCGCGCACTACGTCGGCCTGTTGTGCCTGCGCAACCCGGACGCCGTGGAGACCACCTACGCGGCCTTCGACGACCTGCGCCTGGACGAGGACACTCTGCGCACGCTCATGGAACCGCGGTTCGTGATCCGGCCCGACGAGTCGCACCTGCCGAAGAACCGCGGTGCCGCGGCGGCCGACGCGCCCCGCGAGCTGCTGGAGCGCAGCTTCGCCTGGGTCGAGGAGATGAACACCGCGCCGCGTCCGACGCCCGTCCTCTTCGGCGATCCCAAGGCGCCCTACGGCCGGCTCGACCCGTACTTCATGGACCGCATGGAGGACGACCCGCAGGCCATGGCCGCATTCGACGCCTTCGTCAAGGAGATCGACGACAAGATCACCTCGGTCGTGCTCAGCCCCGGCGACGTGCTGTTCATCGACAACTACAAGGCGGTGCACGGCAGGAAGCCCTTCGAGGCCCGCTTCGACGGACGCGACCGCTGGCTGCGCCGCGTCAACGTCACCCGAGACCTGCGCCGCTCCCGCTCGGCCCGCGCCGACGCCGGCGCCCGTGTCATCTTCTGACCGCCGGCCGCACCAGCGGCACGGCCGGCCCAAGCCCCAGCCCCCGAAGCGATTGCGAGCTGACGAGTCATGAAGAAGTACCGGCTGATGGTCCCGGGGCCCACGCCGACGCCACCGGAGGTGACCGCCGCCGCAGTCCTGCCCGTCGAGGACGAGCGCACCGCCTCCTACGCCCGGGTCTTCACGCGGGTCGTCGACAACCTCCGACGCGCCCTGTTCACCCGGAACGACGTGCTGCTGTTCACCTCCAGCATGACCGGCGCCTTCGAAGGGGCGCTGCAGAATCTGCTGTCACCGGGCGACGGCGTCCTGGTCGCGAGCAACGGTGCCTTCGGCGAGCGCTGGTCCGACATGGCGGTGCGGTTCGGGCTGAAGGTGACCGAGGTGCGCCACGACTGGGGCCGGCCGCTGGACCTCGAGCGGATCGCCGCCGCCGCGCGCACGCCGGGCCTGGTCGCCGCGATCGCGGTGCACTGCGAGACCTCCACCGGCATGGTCAACGACATCGAGGGCTTCGCCGCGGCGACCGCGCCCCTGGTGAGCGTCGTCGACTCCGCCTCCGGCGTCGGCGCCTGCGAACTGCGCACCGACGCCTGGGGCGTGGACGTCGTGGTCGGCGGCTGCCAGAAGGCGCTCATGACACCGCCCGGTCTGTCCTTCGCGAGCATCGGCCCGCGCGCCTGGCAGCTGCACGAACGGGCCCGTCTGCCCCGCTACTACTTCGACTGGGACGAGGCGCGCGAAGCGCTGCGGGCCGATGTCCCGCGCACCCCGTGGACTCCGGCGATCACCCTCATCAACCAGCTCGACGTCGCCCTGCGCCAGCTCCACGAGGAAGGCATGGAGGCGGTGTTCGCCCGGCACGCCGAGCTCGGCCGGCTGGCCCGCGCCGGTGTCGGCGGCCTCGGTCTCGAACTGTTCTCGCCGGACGAGGACCGGCACGCCTCGGTGACCGCGGCCCGTCTGCCGCACGGTATCGACGGCGGCGCGCTCGTCGACCACCTGCTGGAGCACTACGGCATCCAACTCACCGGCGCCCAGGGCCCGTTGGCCGGTGAGGTGCTGCGGATCGGGCACTGCGGACACATCGACGTCTTCGACGTCCTGACCGCGCTGTCCGCACTCGAACTCGGCCTCGCCGACTTCGGCCACCGCGTCGAACCCGGCAGCGCGGTGGCCGCAGCGCTGCGCGCGCATGCCGCGCACCACGAGCCCGCCACGGTGCGCACGCTGATCACCACGCCGCCCACGGCGGCCCTGACCGTGACGGAGGCGTCATGACCGAGACCGGCAAGCCCGACCGGCCGGTGCTGGAACTCGCCCGCAGCGCGCCGTACTGGCGCTGGGTGCTGGCCACCATGCTGCTGCGGCTGCCGCCGATCATGGCGCCGATGGCCTTCGTGCTGGTCAGCATGGACTACCGCGGCGGCCCCGGCCTGGGCGGTCTGCTGGTCGGTGCGGCGCTGCTGCCCGGCGTCGTCGCCGGACCGCTGTGCGGCCGGCTGCTCGACCGGCTGGGCACGGAGAAGTGGACGCCGCGCGCGCTGGTGCTCGGCGCCGTCGCCCGTCTGCTGCTCGCCGTCGCCTTCCTCGAAGGCGCGGCCACCTGGGTGCTGTTCGCCTGCGTGATCGTCGGCACCGTCATCACGTCCGGCGTCAGCGGCGCTACCAGGACGCTCCTGAACAAGACCGTCCCGCCACACCTGATCGGCCCCGCGCTGTCGCTGGACTCCATAGCTGTCGAGATCGTCGTGGTCACTGCACCGTTCCTGGTGGCCCTGTCGTCGCTGGCCGACCCGATCTACGCGCTGATCGCCATGGGCGTGGCCACGCTCGCCGGCGCCGCGCTGCTGCACTCCCGCAGCAGGGAAACGGTGCCGGCACAGGCCGCAGTCCCGGCCGCGACGGAGGCGGACGAAGCCGCCGTCGAAGAGCCCGCCGACCGGCCCGTGGCCGCCGCCACCAGTCTGTGGCGCAACCGCCGGTTCCTGTTCTGGGTCCTGGTCACGCTGGCCTTCGGGCACCTGCTCGGGACCGCGGACACCGGAGTGCTGCCCCGGGTCGCCGAGGACGGCGGCGGCAGCACCGCCGCCGCGATCCTCACCGGCACACTCGGCGCGGCCAGTGCCGTCGCGGGACTCGCCTACGCCTGGTACGCCAACCGCATCCGCATGAGCTTCGTCCGCCAGGCCGTCCTGCTGCTCGTCGCCATGATTGTCAGCAGTCTGGTGATTGCGTCCGTGGACGGCTACTGGGCGCTCATCCTCTCGTTCCTCGCGCTGGGCCTGTGGACGGCTCCGCTGAACACCGTGATGAACGAGGCGCCCGGGCACATCGTGCCGGAGAGCCGGATGACGGAGGCCTTCAGCACGCTCGTCTCCGCACAGAGCATCGGTTTCGCCTTCGCCGGCGGGCTGCTGGCCGTGGTGCCGGTCGCCCACATGCTGCTCCTCGGCAGTGCCACCGCGGTCCTCACCCTGGTCGCCGCCCCGCTGCTGCTGTCACCGCGCAGGCCGCGCAGCACCGTGGTGCGTCCGGAGCCGCAGAGGGAGTACGCGCGATGACCCTGTCGCCGCAGAAGCTGCGCCTGCTGGAGAAGCTGCGCACGGCGCCGGACCGCCAGGCCGCCGCGCCGTCGGCCGACTCCCCGCGGCCGCGCACCACCACCGGCCCGGTGCCGGTCTCGCCGGCCCAGCAAGGCCTGTGGCTCGTCGACCAGTTGCTCACCGGGTCCGACCGGGCCGCGTACAACATGGGCTGGGCGCTGTCGCTGTGCGGCACACTCGATGTGCCGGCTCTCGGCGCCGCGCTGTCCGAGATCGTGCGCAGGCACGAGGTGCTGCGCACCCGCTTCGCCCCAGGCGACACCGCAGAGGCCACAACCAGCCCTGCAGCCACCGATGACGCCCTCCCCGTGCCGGTGCAGATCATCGGCCCTCCCGCACCGGTACCCCTGCCGGTGCGCGAGGTCGCGCCCGACGAGGTCGACGCCGTCATCGGCGCGCACCTCGCCGAACCGTTCGACCTGGCCGCCGGGCCGCTGCTGCGCGCCCTGCTGTTGCGCCTCGACGCCCGTACGCACCTTCTCGTACTGAGCTGCCACCACACGGTCGGCGACGGGGCCTCCACCGGCATCCTGCGCGACGAACTGACAGCGCTGTACGGGGCGTTCGCAACCGGCCTCCCGTCTCCGCTGCCGGATCTGGAGATCCAGTACGCCGACTACGCGCTGTGGCAGCGTGGCCGGGCGGGCTCCGACGACTCCGGCAGCGCACTGGCCTACTGGCGCGAGCGGCTCGCGGGTGCTCCGGCCCTGCTGGACCTGCCGACGGACCGGCCCAGGCCCGCCGTGGCCTCCTACACCGGCGCCGAGCACCGGTTCACGGTGGACGCCGCCACCAGCGCGCGTCTGCGCGAGCTCGCGCGCGCCGAGCACACGACGCTGTTCATGGTGCTCACGGCCGCGTACCAGGTGCTGCTGGCACGCTGGTCGGGCCAGTCGGACATCTGCCTCGGCACACCGGTCTCCGGCCGGACGCACAGCGAACTCGACCGTCTCATCGGCTATTTCGTCAATACGGTGGTGCTGCGGGGCCACATAGGCGACGAGTTGACGTTCCGTCAGATCATGGCGGACGCCCGCACGGCAACGCTGGAGGCCTTCGCCCACCAAGACGTGCCGTTCGAGCGCCTGGTGGACGCCCTGGCACCGGACCGCAGTCTCAGCCACCACCCGCTCTTCCAGACCATGTTGTCCTACCAGAGCGCCACCGACGCCCATCCGGTACGACTGCCGGACCTGGTCGTCGAGGATCACCCGGTGCCCGGCACCGACGCCAAGTTCGATCTGACCCTGGAGTTGGTGGAGGGCCCGGACACGATCGAGGCGACACTCGGCTATCGCACCGACCTGTTCGAGGCCGCGACGGCACAGCGTCTGGCCGCACGCTTCCTCCGCCTTCTGTCGGCGCTCGCGGCCGATCCGGACGCGCCGATCGGCGACTTCTGCCTGCTGCTGCCGCGGGAGGAGCAGCACCTCCTGGCCCAGGGCCGGGGCCCGGCGACGACGGCCGCCGCACCCGGCACCACGCTGCACGCCCTGGTCGAGGAGCAGGCCCGTCGCACACCCGACGCACCGGCCGTCGCCGACGCGGGCGTGGAGCTGACGTACGCCGAACTGGACGCCCGTGCGGAGCGGTTGGCCCGGTGGCTGCGCGGCAAGGGTGTGGGCCCGGAGCACATCGTCGCCGTGGCACGGGAACGCTCCGTGGAGGCCGTCGTGGCGCTGCTCGCGGTGCTGAAGGCCGGCGGCGCCTACCTGCCGCTGGACCCCACGCATCCGTCGCAGCGGATCAGCGCCGTACTGGAGGACGCGCGTCCGACGCTCGTACTGAAGGATCTGGACCAGGCCCTGTGGGACGCCGACGGCAACCCGCACGGCGCGGGTGAGGCCCAGCACGGTAGCGCGGGCCCACGGCACCCCGCCTACGTGATCCACACCTCCGGATCCACCGGCCGGCCCAAGGGTGTCGTAGTCGAGCACGCCAACGCGGTGAACCTGGTGCGCTGGGCCGTCGCGGCGCTCGGCCCGCAGCGGCTCGCGCGCACCGTGTGCAGTACGTCCTTCACCTTCGACGTGTCGGTGTTCGAACTCTTCGCGCCGCTGGCCTGCGGCGGTCGCGTCGAGATCGTGCGCGACGCCCTCGCCCTCGCCGAACGGCCGCCGGACGCCGGCACCGCCACGCTGGTCAGTGCCGTGCCGTCGGCGCTGGCAGCGGTCCTGGAGCACGGCCGTCTGCCGGCCGGTACCGCCACCGTCGTGCTGGCCGGCGAGGCCCTGCCGTCGGCGCTCCTCGGCCGCGTGCTCGCGGCGGCGCCCGCCGCGACCGTGCTCAACGCCTACGGTCCGACCGAGGCCACCGTCTACGCCACGTCCTGGTCCGCCGCGGCCACCGACCGCGCCGCTCGGCAGGGCCCGCCGCCGATCGGCCGCGCCCTGCCCGGCACCACCGCCCAGGTCCTCGACGCGCGGATGCGGCCCGTGCCGACCGGTACGGTCGGCGAGTTGTACCTCGGCGGTGCCGGGGTGGCCCGCGGCTATCTGCACCGCCCCGCGCTCACTGCCGACCGCTTCGTGCCCGACCCGTACGGTGCGCCGGGCTCCCGCATGTACCGCACCGGCGATCTGGTGCGGCGCTCCGCGGACGGCGAGCTGGAGTACGTCGGGCGTGCCGACGACCAGGTCAAGGTGCACGGGTTCCGTATCGAGCCGGGCGAGATCGAGACCGTGTTGTGCGCCCACGAGCAGGTGGCCCAGGCCGTGGTCGTAGTCCGCGAGGACATCGCGGAAGACCGGCAGTTGGTCGCCTACGCCGTGGCCCCGGCCGGCGAGGCGCTGCCGCCGACCGCCGAACTGCGCCGGCACCTGGGCCGCGTACTGCCGTCGTACATGGTGCCGTCCGCGTTCGTCTCGCTCGACCGGCTGCCGCTGACGGCCAACGGCAAGCTGGACCGTGCGGCCCTGCCCGCGCCACACCTCACGGACCGTGCGGTCCATGCCGACCACGAGCCGCCCCGTCCCGGTACCGAGGAACTCGTCGCCCAGGTCTGGTCGGAGGTGCTGCGGCTGGAACGCGTGGGACGCCACGACGACTTCTTCGACCTCGGCGGCCACTCGCTGCACGCGGCGACGGTCGCGGCCCGGATCCGTGCGCGCACCGGTGCCGAGCTTCCGCTGGCCGCGGTGTTCGCCGCGCCCACCGTGGCCGAGCTGGCCGCGGACACCGACTCCCGCCGCCGGGTTGAGGCCGAGCCGGCGATCCGCAGCCTGGACCGCAACCGCCATCGCAACCGCGCCGCCCACCGTTAGGCCCGCCGCCCCGAATCCGTCTTCGAGCAGATTGGAAACCTCATGTCCGCCCCCGCTCAGGACGACGCCGGACGCACGACGGACACCCCGCCGACGGCGGTCGCGGATGTCTTGGAGGACGTCTTGGAGGACGTCGTAGAGGACGTTTTCGTCTTTCCCGCCTCGTTCGCGCAGTCCCGGCTGTGGTTCCTGGACCGGCTCGCGCCCGGCGGCTCGGTCTACAACGTGCCGCTGGTCGTCGGCCTGCGCGGAGCGCTGGACGCGGACCTGCTCGCCGCTGCCCTCACCGATCTGGTGGGCCGTCACGAAGTGCTGCGCACCACCTTCGCCGAGGCCGACGACGGCCCGCACCAGATCGTCCGGCCGCCCGCACCGGTCCTGCTCGACGTGCGCGACGTCCACGCGGACGAACTCGAACGAGTCGTGAGCGAGGAGGCCTTCCGGCCCTTCGACCTGACGGCCGGGCCGCTGCTGCGCACCCGGTTGCTGCGCACGGCACCGGACGACCACACGCTGGTCGTCACCTTCCACCACGCGGTGTGCGACGGCTGGTCGTTGGGCGTGTTCTGCCGCGAACTCGGCACGCTCTACCAGGCCCGCGCCCTCGGACTGGCCTCCCCGCTGCCCGATCTGGCGATCCAGTATGCGGACTACGCCGTATGGCAGCGCGAGCGGCTGGACTCCGCCGCCCTCACCGACCGCCTGGCCTACTGGCGCGAGCGGCTGTCCGGCGCGCCGGCCCTGCTCGACCTGCCGACCGACCGGCCCCGCCCCGCCGTCGCCTCCCACCGCGGCGCCGAGACACCCGTCGTCGTGCCGGAGCCGCTCGCGGCCCGGCTGCGCCACCTGGCACGTGCCGCACGCTGCACGCCGTTCATGCTGCTCCTCGCCGCCTACCAGGTGTTCCTCGCCCGCTGCACCGGCCGTCCGGACATCTGTGTCGGCACGCCCGTGGCCGGCCGCGACCGGCCCGAACTTGAGCCGCTCATCGGCTACTTCGTCAACACCGTGGTGCTGCGCGGTCAGGTGGAGGACGAGCTCACCTTCCGTCGGCTGCTGGCTCGCACCCGTGAGTCGACGCTCGCCGACTTCGAGCACCAGGACATCCCCTTCGAGCGTCTGGTGGAGGAGCTGCGGCCCGGCCGCGACCTGGGCCACCATCCGCTGTTCCAGGCGGCGTTCGTGCTGCAGAACGCCGATGGCGCACAACTCCACCTGCCCGGCCTTCGGTGCACCGTCGGCGAACCGGCCTCCGACACCGCCAAGTTCGATCTGACCCTTGCCCTGGAGGAGACCGCCGACGGCCGCTTCACCGGCGTACTCGAGTACGCCACGGACCTCTTCGACGCCGCGACCGCGCGCGGCCTGGCCGACACGTTTGTGTTGCTGCTGGAGAACGCGGTCACCGCAGCGGACACTCCGATCGCGGCCCTCGACGCGGTCCGCGCCGAACGCGCCGCGGACACTGTCGCCCCGCATCCGCGCGCGCAGACGCCGACCCGCCCCGTTCGCCACCACGACGACGGCACCACGCTCACCGCGCTCTTCGAACGGCAGGCCGCCCGGACGCCGGACGCCACCGCGGTCACCGACGGCACCACACGGCTGTCGTACGCGGATCTCAACCGGCGCGCCAACCGTCTCGCCCGCCGCCTCACCGCTGCCGGAGCCGGCCCCGACCGGCTGGTCGCGCTCGCGCTGCCGCGCTCCACCGAGCTGATCGTCGCGCTGCTCGCCGTACTGAAGTCCGGCGCCGCCTACCTCCCGGTCGACCCGGCCGTCCCCGCCGACCGCGCCCGGTACATCCTCACCGACGCCCGCCCCTCCTGCGTCCTGACCGACGCCGACACCCAGGCCCGCCTCTTCGCCGACGGCGCGCACACCGTCGTACGGGCCGACGCTCACGACACCGCTGCCGATACCGACGGCACCGACCTGACCGACGCCGAACGCGGCGGGCCGCTGCACGCCGACCACCTGGCCTACGTCATCTACACCTCGGGCTCCACCGGCCGGCCCAAGGGCGTCGAGATCGCCCACCGGCAGGTGCTGCGTCTGCTCACCGCCGCGGCCGCCGACTTCGACTTCGGTCCCGACGACGTATGGAGCCTGTTCCACTCGTACGCCTTCGACTTCTCGGTGTGGGAGATCTGGGGAGCCTTGGCGCACGGCGGCACGCTCGCGGTGGTTCCGGCGCAAGTGACGCGTGCCCCGCGCGAGTTCCTGGACTTCCTGCAGGCCGAGCGGGTGACGGTGCTCAACCAGACGCCGTCCGCGTTCCGCGAGTTGACCGCCGTCGCCATGGCCGCACCCGACCTGTCCGGGCTGCGGCTGCGCACCGTCGTCTTCGGCGGCGAGGCGCTGGCCGTCGACGACCTAGCACCGTGGTTCGACCGGCTCGGCGACCGCTGCCCGGACATGGTCAACATGTACGGCATCACGGAGACCACCGTGCATGTCACCGTCCGCCGCATCCGCGCCCAGGATCTCGACTCCCCGGTCCGCAGCCCTGTCGGCCACGCCCTCACCGACCTCCGCCTGCACCTGCTCGACGCGCACGGCCGGCCGGTGCCGCGCGGTGTGCCCGGCGAACTGTACGTCGGCGGACCGGGGTTGGCCCGCGGCTATCTGCGCCGGCCGGCCCTGACCGCCGAGCGCTTCGTGCCCGACCCGTACGGCCCGCCCGGCGCCCGGCTCTACCGCTCCGGAGACCTGTGCCGCTGGCGCACGGACGGTGAACTGGAGTACCTGGGCCGCGCCGACCAGCAGATCAAGGTGCGGGGCTACCGCATCGAACCCGGTGAGATCGAGGCGGCGCTGCTCGACCATCCGCAGGTGTCCCAGGCCGCGGTGCTCGCCCGCACCGACCACTCCGGTGACCGCTTCCTGGTCGGATACGTAGTGCCGTCCGACGCGGCCGACGACCCGGACGCCGCCGCGCTGCGCACCCACCTCCAGGCGAGCCTCCCCCCGTACATGGTGCCGAGCTCCTACGTCGTCCTGTCCCAACTGCCGCTCACCGGCAACGGAAAGCTCGACCGCGCGGCTCTGCCGGCGCCGGAGGACGGCCGACGGGCGGCGGCCGTGTTCGAACCGCCGAGCACCGCGAGCGAGAAGCTGCTCGCGGAGATGTGGGCGGAGGTGCTGGGCGTGGCCCGGGTCGGCGCGCACGACAACTTCTTCGACCTCGGCGGCCACTCCTTCGCGGCGCTGCGACTGATCAACCGTCTGGAGAGCACCTACGAGTGCACCGTGCCGGCCGCCACCGTCTTCGCCGCGCCGACGCTGCGCTCCCTGGCCTGCTGGCTCGACGAACGGCCCGCGGACGCCGCGGCCTCACCGCTGGTCCCCCTGCACGCCGCCGGAAGCCGGCCGCCGCTGTTCCTCGTCCACCCGGTCGGCGGCCATGTCCTGTGCTACGCCGCCCTGGCCGCGGCCCTGGGCCCGGAGCAGCCCGTCTACGCCCTGGTGGCCCGCGGCATGCGGGCCGATGAACGGCCCGCCGGGCGGATCGAGGAGATGGCCGCCGACTACCTCGACGCCATCGCCGCGACCGGGCACGACGGCCGACTGCTGCTCGGTGGCTGGTCGATGGGCGGTGTCGTCGCCTTCGAGATGGCACGGCAGGCGGCACGGCGCACCGGTGGCACGGTGCCCGTCGTGGTCATCGACAGCCATGCACCCGAACAGTACGGGCCGCCGGCTGCAGGCCAGAGCCAAGAGGCCCAGCTGATAGCGGAGTTCGCCGCGGACTGGGAACGCTCCAGCGGTGTGCGGCTCGATGTCCGGTACGCCGACCTGGCCGCCATGACCTCGGCGCAGGGCCGTGCGCACCTTCTGGCCCGCGCGCACCGTGCCGGACTGCTCGACACACAGGACGACTTGGCGCACCTCGGGCGTCTGCTGGACCTGTACCGGGCCAACCGGGCCGCGCTGGAGGACTACCGGCCCGCGGATCCGCACGACGGCCCGATGCTCGTGCTCTCCGCACACGACACCGGCGGCGAGCCGGCCGCCGCGGACCGCGGCTGGCGCCGCTGGACCACCGGCCCGGTCGACGTGCGGCCGGTGCCGGGCGACCACTACACGCTCCTGCGTGAACCCCACCTCCGTGAACTCGTGTCCGAGTTGCGGCACTTCGTCCCGACGGGAGCCTGACATGAAGCTGCGACGAGCTCCGCTCGAAGACTGGATGCGTGACTTCTACTTCGACACCACCGTCGACCTGGGCAGCAGCGGCGTGCAGTGCTGGTCTCTGGCCGAACTCCGCGGGTTGCTGGACATCCGCCAGGACGACCTCGACGCCATCACCCTGGACGACAGCCCGTCCTACGGCGGCCCGGCCCTGCGCACCGCGCTGGCCCGGCGGTTCGCGGACGGCGACCCGGACCGTGTGATGGCCACGCACGGCTCCACCGAGGCGATCTTCCTGGCGATGAACGCGTTGCTGGAGCCGTCGGACGAGGTCGTGGTCGTCGACCCCGGATACCACTCGCTGTGGTCGATCGCCGAGTCCATCGGCTGCCGCCTCAAGCGTTGGAGGCTGCGGCCCGAGGACGGCTTCGCACCCGACCTGGACGCACTGCGCGCACTGGTCACTCCGGCCACCCGCATGGTCGTGGTCAACTTCCCGAACAACCCGACGGGCGCCTCGCTGCGACCCGAGCAGTTCGAGGAGTTCCTCGGCATCGTCGCCGACAGCGGCGCTTACCTCGTCTGGGACGGCGCCTTCACCGAACTCACCCACGGCACGGCGCAGTTGCCGGAGCCATCGCTGCTTTACGACCGCTGTCTGTCGCTCGGCACCATGTCCAAGGCCTACGGCCTGCCGGGCACCCGCGTCGGCTGGTGCCTCGGCGCTCCCGAACTCCTGGCCCGTTTCCTGCCGCTGCGGGACGCGCTGACCATCTGCCTGTCGCCGCTGACCGAGTTCATCGCCGAGCGTGCCATCGTGCACGCCGACCGGCTGCTCGCCATCCGCGGCCCGCAGGCCGCCCGCAACCTGGCCCGCCTCACCGCCTGGGCCGAGGAACACGCCGACCTCGTCTCCTGGACACCGCCGCTCGGCGGCTGCACGGCCTTCCCGGCCTTCCACGGCATCGAGGACACCGAGGAGCTGTGCCGCGAACTCGGCCGCAACCACGACGTCCTGCTCGTCCCGGGCAGCGGCTTCGGCCACCGCGACCGCGTACGCCTCGGCTTCGGCGGCGCCGAGGCCGAGTTCACGGCGGGCCTGACCCGACTGCACCGAACCCTGACCGACCGGGCCGCCACCCCTGCACTCAGCAGTGCAGCCCGCCGACCCGAAGGAGCACTGCCCCGATGACCACCGCACCGGCGACGGACCTGGCCCGCGGCGCCCGGGTCCATGACATCTCCGTCACGCAGCACGGTCTGTGGTTCCTGGACCAGGTCGCGCCGCGTGACCCGCTCTACACCCTGGCCTGGCGCATCGAGCTGACCGGGGCACTCGACACCGCGGCGCTGCACCGCGCCGTCAACGCCGTCGTGGGCCGTCACGACGCGCTGCGCACCCGCTTCGGACGCGACGGCGACGGCCGACCGGTGCAGATAGTCGCCGAGGACCTCGCCGTCGAACTGCCGCTGACAGACCTGAGTCCGCTGCCGCCGGCCGAGCGGGAGCGGGCCGTCGAGGAAGCCTGCGCGGCCGAGGCGGCCACCGGCTTCGACCTGGCCATCGGCCCGCTGATCCGCACCCGGCTGCTGCGCACCGCAGCGCACCGGCACACGCTGATGCTGCTCGTGCACCACATCGTCTTCGACGCCATGTCGCTGGAGATCGTCCTGAGTGAACTGGGCGAGGCCTACGCCGCGGCCTGCACCGGCATCGGGTGGCAGCCCGAGCCGCCGGCCCAATACCCGGACTTCGCCGACCGGCAGCGCGCCGAACTGAGCGGACCGCGTCTGGAGCAGTTGCTCGCCCACTGGCGCGACCAACTGGCCGGTGCACCGGAGCTGCTCACCCTGCCCACCGACCGGCCGCGGCCCGCGGTCCAGACCCACGCCGGCGCCGAGCACCGCACCCGGCTCTCCGCCGACCTCAGTGCGCGGCTGCGCCGCCTGGCCCGCACCGAGCGCGTCACGCTGCACATGCTGCTGCTCGCCGCCTACCAGGTGCTGCTGGCCCGCTGGTCCGGCCAACCGGACGTCAGTGTCGGCAGCACGGTCGCCGGCCGGCCGCGCAGCGAACTCGCCGGTTCTGTCGGCTACTTCGTCAACACGGTGGTGCTGCGCGGCCGGCTGGAGAGCAACCCGTCGTTCCGCGACCACCTGCGCGCGGTGCGCACCACCTGCCTGCGCGCCTACGACCACCAGGCGCTGCCGTTCGACCGCGTGGTGGAGGAACTGGCCCCGCGCCGCTCACTCAGCCACAACCCGCTCTTCCAGGTCACCTTCGACGCCTACGTCGGCGCCCCGTCCGCCACCGCGCAATGGCACGGCGGAGTGGAGGTGGCCGACGTCGCCTTCATCGAGGCGGGCCGCTCCAAGTTCGACCTCTCTTTCACCGTCGCCGACGACGGGACCTGCCTCGACCTCACTGTCGAGTACGCCACGGATCTCTTCGACGCCGCCACCGTGCAGCGCCTGACCGGCCACTACGCGCTGCTCCTCGAATCGGTGGCGGCCGCACCGGAGACGCCCGTGGCGAGCCTGGGCTTCCTCTCCGCCGACGAACACGAGACGACCGTACGGCAGTGGAACCGCACCGACGGCCCGGTGCCCGACGCCACCCTCGGCGACCTGTTCGCCGCACAGGCGGCCCGCACCCCGGACGCGGTGGCCGTCAGCGACGCCACCACCCGGCTCACCTACGCGGAACTCGACGCGCGCGCCGCACAGGTCGCCCACCTGCTGCGCGCCCGGGGAGCCGGCCCGGAGACCACGGTCGGCGTGTTCCTGGAACGCTCCGTCGACCTGGTCGTGGCCCTTTACGGAGTCGTCAGGTCCGGCGCCGCGTTCGTGCCGCTGGACCCGGGCTATCCGCCCGATCGCCTCGCCTACGTCGTCGAAGAAGCCGGGATCGGCACCGTCGTCACCGAGTCGGCGCTGCGTCCGCGGCTGCCGGAGGGCCTTGACACCCTGGTCCTCGACGAGGACCGGGACCTGGTGGCCGCGCAGCCGGTCTCCGTTGCGCCGCCGGACGTGACACCACGCAGCCTCGCCTACATCGTCTACACCTCCGGCTCGACCGGCCGTCCGAAGGGAGCGATGAACGAACACCGCAACATCGTCAACCAGTTGACCTGGGTGCAGAACCGGTATCCGATCGGCGCCGAAGACGTGTTGCTGCAGAAGACACCCGTCGGCTTCGACGACTCGCTGCGCGAATTCTTCTGGCCGCTGGCGGTGGGCGCGCGCCTGGTCATGGCGGAGCCCGGCGGGCACCGCGACCCCGCCTACCTCGCCGACGTCATCGCGGCGGAGGGCGTCACGGTCCTGCACGTCGTTCCGTCGCTGCTCCAGGCCTTCGTGGAGGCGCCGGCCGAGGCGGCCCGCTGCGGCTCGCTGCGCCGGGTCATCTGCAGCGGCGAGGCCCTGCTGCCGGAGCTGCAACGCCGCTTCTTCGCCGCCTTCGACGCCGACCTGATGAACCTCTACGGGCCCTGCGAGGCCGCCATCGACGTCACCCACTGGCACTGCAGGCCCGGCGCCGAGGGCCCGGTACCCATCGGCGGCCCGGTGCTCAACACCCGTGTGTACGTGCTGGATCCCGACGGCCTGCCCGTGCCCGTCGGCGTGCCGGGCGAACTCCACGTCGGCGGACGGCAGATCGGCCGCGGCTACCACGGACGTGCCGCGCTGACCGCCGAGCGGTTCGTCCCCGATCCCTTCTGCGACGAGCCCGGCGCACGTCTCTACCGCACCGGTGACGTGTGCCGATGGCGCCCCGACGGCCGCCTCGACTACCTCGGCCGCACCGATCACCAGGTCAAGATCCGCGGCATCCGCGTCGAACTGGAGGAGATCGACACCGCTCTCACCGAACTCCCCGCGGTCCGCCGGGCGGTGGTCCTGTGCCGCGAGGACACACCGGGTGACAAACGCCTGGTCGCCTACGTCGTCCCGGCCGACGACGCGCCACCGCGGCCCGCCGACCTGCGCGCCGCGCTCGGCCGGACCCTGCCCGCCTACATGGTGCCCGGCGACTACGTACTGCTCGACACGCTGCCGCTGAACAGCAACGGCAAACTGGACCGCGCCGCACTGCCCGCACCGTCCGGCGACCGGCTCGGCCCGGTGCACTACGAGCCACCGCGCAACGACGTCGAGGCCGTGGTCGCACTGGTGTGGGCCGATGTCCTCGGCATCGAACGGGTCGGAGTGGACCAGGACTTCTTCGACCTCGGCGGCCACTCGCTGCTCGCCACCCGGGCCGTGATGTTCCTGCGCGAGCACCTCGGCGTCGACCTGCGCGTGAACACGTTCTTCCAGGCGACGACACCGGCGCTGCTGGCCGCCGCCCTGACCGAACTCACCACCGACGTGCACTCCCTGCGAGAGATCTGCACGGCCGTACGCGCCGTACTGGAGCTCACGGACGAGGAAGCGGCCCGGCTCAGCCTGCTGGATTCCTAGCCCGAGACGCCGAGAGGACACCGACGACCATGGAGAACCTGATCGACGCGAGCGCCGACGATCGGACCGAACCGACCGCCGAGCACGCGGCGTTGACGGCCACCGGCTGCCCGTACGCCGGTGCGAAGGGCCCGCGGGCAGCGCCGAGTGTGCGGTTCGACAGCCACGAGCCGGATCTCGCGGAGAACCCTTTCCCGACCTACGAGCGCCTGCGCTCCGTCTCGCCGATGCCGTGGAGCGAGGCCTGGGGCGGGTTCTGGGTGGCGCTCGGGCACGAGGAGGTCACGACCGCCGCGCGCTCACGTGCGCTGCTGACCGGACGCACACTGCCGGACGGCACGATCCAGGGCGTCACCATCCCACCACTCGGGCAGACCGGCAGGATGGCACCGCTGGAACTGGATCCGCCGCTGTCCCTGAAGTACCGCAAGCTGCTGACCCACTTCTACTCGGCCGGCCGGGTCAGGGCCCGGATGCCGGAACTGCGTGAGCTGGCCCGCGAGAGCCTCGACGCGGTGATCGGTTCCGGTGCCGACTCCTGTGACATCGTGGCCGCGCTGACCCTGCGGTTACCGGCCATCGTCACGATGCGCGACATCGGTCTTCCCGACGACCGCTGGTTCGACGTCGACTCGCTCCTGCACCGCGCCCTGCTCTCCGCTCCGCATGACATGGCGGCGGCACGCCACTACGCTCAGCTGATCGCGCTGGAGATCGTCGAGGAGATGGAGGCCGAGCGCGACCGCATGGAGCTGACACCCGACGCGGCTCCCGGCACCGGCCTGATCTCGCATCTACTGCGCTCCACCGTGGACGGCGAGCCCGTGCCGGACGAGGACATCGTGTCGATGATGTACTTCCTGCTGCTCGGCATCGACCCGACCTCCACGCTCACGGCAACCGCACTGTGGCACCTGGCCCAACATCCAGAACTCCGACAACAGCTGATCAGCGAACCCGAGTTGATCCCGCGCGCCGCTGACGAGTACCTGCGCTGGATGTCGCCGGTGCAGGGCACCAGCCGCACGGCCGCCGAAGACGTCGTGCTGGGCGAGCGTCAAGTACGGGCCGGTGAGCGGATCTTCCTCTCCTGGGCGGCCGCCAACCGCGACGAGACCGTCCACCCGGACGCGGCCCACGTGGACCTGAACCGCCCGGACGACCGGCACCTCGCCTTCGGTGGCGGCGCGCACTACTGCCTGGGCGCCGGCATCGTCCGAGCCATGTTCACCGTAATGCTGGAGGAAATCCTCACTCTCTCACCGGACTTCGAACTGGCCGACGAGAACGCCATCACCTGGTTTCCGGACCTGAGCTCCGTCTACGGCATCACGTCCCTGCCGCTCCGCTTCCCGTCCCTGCGAAGGCGCGCCTAGCTCCAGCAGCGCTTCGCTGTCTGGCCTGGTCAAATGCGTCGTCGGGAGTGCAGTTGGCTGATGCTCCATCAGGGGCGGTCTTGCCTGACTTGGCAGTGCCTGGTGACGGTCTGACGCCTTCGCCGCCAGCGTGGCCAACTCATTGCATGGATGCGAAGTGGCGGGCGGGGCCGGTGTGCGGGGCCAGTTGCCGGGAGCCGGCGGACTTCCGCCACGGTGTGCGGAACCAGGGTGGAATCGTTTTCGCCCTCCCCCCTTTGCCGCCGCCTGCGCCGCCGTGACCGCGAGACAGGCGTGCGCGAGCATGGCCAGGGTGACGTGCCGCATCCAGCCGACGCAACGGCGGACCTCGTACTCATCCAGGCCCCACTCCTGCTTCGCGGCCTGGCAGCACACCTCGGCCGCCCATCGGCTGCCCGCGATGCGGATCAGCTCGTCCAGCGTGGTGTCGGCGGGACAGCAGGCGATGTAGTAGGAGATTTCCTCGGGCGTGCTCACGCTGCGACGGGGGATCACCCCATGCCGGCGGTCCTCGCGGTGCCAGGGACTCACCTCCCTTGTCGAGCTTCGTCATGTGCCTTCGGTATCCAGACGTTCCGCTGACTCAAGCAAGTACTTTGGCAGCTTCGAACTGGCCGCCAGCACCTCGATACCGATGAGGCGCCCCTGCTCGTCGAAGTCGAGGTTGATCATGCCGCCGACCTCCACCGGGTCACAGGGATACATGCGAGTCGACTGCGCACGGGCTTGTGGACGTTCGAAATACACGTACGCAGCATCCCCCGTCTTGTCGTAGGTGACTGTGACGTCCGCCATGGTCAGCGTGCTCCCTTGAGGGGTTGAGGTCGGTCTTGCCCGTGTTGCGCCGCCCCAGCCTCATGCTGAGGTGGCGAGTTGCAAGGCCAGGACGGCCCTGACAATGTCGGTGATGCGATTGGTGCTGCAACGCAGTTTGCGCAGGAGGCGCCAGGACTTCAGGGCGGCCATGGCTTGTTCGCCGAGGGCTCGGATCTGGGCATGGGAGCGGTGGACCGCCTGCTGCCCGACGGACAGTTTGTCCCAGCGTCCGCGGTAGGGGCCCCGCACGGTGCCGTCGGCTCCTTGGTAGGCCTTGTCCGCCCGGCACGGAACGCTGACGGCGGTCAGGGCATCGATGACGCCGTGGGCGCGGGCGGCCTTGATGTCGTGCACCGCGCCGGGTCGTGCCGGCGATGCCCAGATCACCTTGACCTGCACGTTCATGCTGTGTTTCTTGTGCGTGCCCGAGTAGAAGGGCCGGCCGGCGGCGATCCTGTCGATCGGTAGCAGGGTGCCGTCCAGGATCACGAACGCCTTGGTAGCCGCGACGGTCATCCCTTCATGGAGGCTCGGCGCGAGCACGGCCAGGACCTCGACGACCTCGCAGACATAGCGGTGGGCTGTGGCCAGGCCCAAGTCGAACCCTGCCGCGAGCGGCGTGAAGGTGTGACCGCATCGCAGATGGGCGAGGGCAAGCAGCGCCTGGCAGGCGCAGGTCAACCGCCTCCAGCGCGTTCCGATCCGGCGGCGGTGAGCAGCCAGTTCCCTCCGCACCAGACGCAGGACGGAAGTGGACAGGTCCAACCCGGACGGGTAGACAAGCACGTGAAGCTCCCGGCGGAGAAGGTTCATCTTGGAGTCATCGCCATCTTCGAACATGCCTGGTCGGAGGCTCTGGCGTGCGGTTGGGTGGGGATACTCGGGCTGGTCGCGGGCGCAAGTCTGCGGTCT
>NZ_JBFBBE010000148.1:0-20859 GCF_040682555.1 Streptomyces sp. NPDC051172 | reverse complement strand
GGCATTTGATCTAGGCGTATTGCCCTGTATGCCCTAGTAGGTTCCTCGCCAGGTTGGTGTGGTCTCGTCCGTTATGCGCTTGGCGAGGTTGTCGATCGAGGCGATGTGGATCATGGCTTCGGAGCTGGTGCTGAGGGTCTCGTAGTCGCGGGCGAGACGTCGGTGCAGCATCCCCCCCAGACTTCGCTCGACAACCCAGCGCCTTTTGACCACGTGAAATCCGCGAACTCCCGGGTTTCTGTTGACGACTTCGACGTCGATTCCGAGCTGGGCCCCGTGCTCGACGACGGCGTTCTTGAAGCCGGTGTCGACCCAGCTTTTGGTGATGGTCGGGTAGGTCTGCTTGGCCTGGTCGAGGAGGCGTATTCCGACGGCGTTCTCAGAGAGGCTTGCGGCGGTGACGGTCACGGCGAGGATCAGGCCGATCGTGTCGGTCAGGATGCCCCGCTTCCTGCCGACGATCTTCTTGGCCGCGTCCGTTCCCTGGCTGGTCAGAGGCACGTTGGTGGAGGTCTTCACGCTCTGGGTGTCGAGGACGGAGGCGGTGGGCTCGGGTTTGCGTCCCTCTTTTACGCGGGCGAGGCCGGTGAGGTCATAGTTGAGCTGGGCGAAGATTCCTTCGTCGCGCCAGGCGGCGTAGTAGAAGTAGGCAGTGCCGTGGCCCGGGAAGTCGTGCGGGAGGTATTTCCAGGGGATTCCGGTGCGGTTGGCGTAGAGAATCGCGTCGAACACATCACGGAGGTCGACTTTGGGTGGCTGGCCGGTGGGCCGGCGGTCGAGCCGGGCCTTTCTCCAGGCCGTCAACGTCGGCTCGATCAGGGCCCATCGGGCGTCGGACAGGTCACTGGGGTACGGCTTCCGCTGGCTCACGCCGTAGCGTGATCATGGACGCGTCGGACGGTGCTGTTCCGCTACTACTGGGCGTTTCTGCCCCATCTTCGAATTAGACGGACTTCGTGCGCGAGGAGCGGAGCAAACGGGCGGCCTCGTCAGCGACTCGACGGACGCAGGGACTCGCGTATGGGGCAAACACCTCAAGCCTGAAAGTCGCGAGACGCGCTTATCGGAGTGAACCATCTCTTAACGCCCACTAAATCGACAGATGCGGAACGAGCCGCCAACGTCCGTGCCCTCTACGGTCTCGAGGGGCGCGTCGCAGCGTGCTGTCCGAAGCCGGCTTCGGGAACAACGCACGCCACTGGTAATGCAGTTGCTCGGCCCCCAGAACGTTTGTCGCGCCGAGAGCGATCGCGCAGGCCAGCTGGACCAGCGCCACGCCCCGGTCCCGCCACCCCGGTCCGGTACCCCGCGGAAGTGCGGCGGCCAGGGCACGGGTCAGCCCCACACGATCGGCGGCCACCGCGGAGGCGGCGATCAGGAGCACCGCCACGAACGGGTGACGCACGCCTCGGCGGCGATGCGGATCGGGCAGCGGCCGGAACCGCTCCACCAGCGGAAATCCGGTCACGCCGTCCAGAGCGGGCGGCTTGATCAGGCAGATGGTGGCAGACTGGCGGCACATCGAAGCAGTGATGATGGTGCCGTGGTCCTCCGCCGGGTCTGACCCGCATCGAAGCATCTCCGGTGGTACGAGGCGACTTGAAGGTCACCCCGTTCAACCGGAGCTTCGCTGTGTCCCTGACGGCCTGACCCGAACCCGCCTCACACCGCCGTGACCAGAGGCACGTCCTGGTCGTCCGCCTCCCCCGGCACGCTGACGGCACGGTCACCAGTGCGCGAAAGTTGTCGTCAACTGCGCTAATTGACACACCCCTTTCGAGGAATTGAACCGAGCCTCGGCCGTCCGCGTTACACCTGCGTCAGCTTGCAAACGGCAAACGACGAACTCGGAAGAGGCATGTGATGGGCAGTGACTATGTGGCCAATATCAGCGGTAAGGCGATGATCTGGGCTTCCGTGACGGCGATGGTCGGCGCGGCGGCCATCGGCGGCGGCGCGATGCTGAACGTCGGTTCCGCGGAGCCGGCCGCGCTGGGTGCGGCGTTCTCCAGGACCTCCGAGTGGGGGACGGGCTACACAGCGCGGTATGTCGTCACCAACAACACCAAGGAGACGAAGCGGGACTGGTCCCTGGAGTTCGACGTGCCCCAAGGCGCCCAGATCACCGCCGTAGGCGACACCTCGTGGCCGATGAACGGGCAGCGCCCCGAGGTGAAGCCTCCTCAGTGGGGCGGGCATGGGCCCGCGGCGGGCGAGGGGAACGCCGCGTGGACCATGAACGGGCAGCGCCCCGCGGTGAAGCCTCCTCAGGGGGGAGGGCAGGGGCCGGCGGCGGGCGAGGGGAACGCCTCGTGGACCATGAACGGGCAGCGCCTCACCGTGAAGCCTGGGCAGGGGGACGCGGATGGGCTCGCGGCGGGGGAGTCGACGACCGTCGGCTTCGTGGTGCAAGGGACCACCGCTGATCCCACGAACTGTTCGATCGACGGGTCGCCGTGCTCGAGCGAAGGCGGAGGACAGCCCGTGCCGACGGGCAGCGCGCCAACGTCCCAGCCGCCTGCAACGACCACAGCGTCTCCGAGCGTCCAGCCGCCTGCAACAACCACAGCGCCTCCGACCATCCAGCCGCCTGCAACAACCACGGCGCCCCCGGCCAGCCAGACCCCCGAGCCGACCGGTTCCGCACCCACGGCCCCGGCGGACACCGTTGCGCAGGTGGTCGCGCTGGTGAACAAGGAGCGGGCGGCCGCCGGCTGCGGTCCGCTCACGGAGGACGCGCAACTGGAGAAGGCCGCGCAGGGCCACTCCGACGACATGGCAGCCCGTAACTTCTACGACCACACCAACCCGGACGGCGTCGACCCCTGGCAGCGCATTCACGCCGCGGGCTACCCCGGGGGCACGCTTGGGGAGAACATCGCCAAGGGGAATCCAACCCCGCAGGACGTGATGGACGCCTGGATGAACAGCCCCGAACACCGTGCCAACATCCTCAACTGTTCGTTCGAGGACATCGGCGTGGGTGTCAACACGGGTCCGGGCGGCCCGTGGTGGACGCAGGACTTCGGCGTCAAGTAATCTCCGACTCGTCGCGCCACCAGCTCGGATCACCTCGTCACTGGATCGTCCAGGTCTGGTTGGTCCAGTGCCGTCCGCCGGTCGATGTCGGCGCCCGCGATGGTCGATCCTCCGGCGACCTCGACGGCCTGCTTGCTCTCGAAGTCGCGGATCACCCAGCCGCCGTTGAGCGGTTCGAAGTACCAGAGCTGGTTGTTGTCACCGTTCCGGGTCCGCTGCTGCAGCGTCGTGCCCTGGAGTGGGATCCGTTGCCGAGGGGACTTCCAGGGTGGCGAGGGTGCCGGCGCCCTCGCCACTCACCCAGCGGATCTCGCCGACTACCGAGCACATCCCGCATAGCAGAACATCGGCTACCAGGCCGAGCAGCATCGGCCCGGGGGTGGGGCGCGCAGCGCGTCGATCGGCGACGGAACGGACCGCGTTCTTGACCTGCCGTCCCTGCGAGCAGCATCACCCCGACCATAGACGTGGATTCCGGTGCACGCCCGACGCGACTATGAAACGCGAGCCCCTCCAGAACCGAAAGAGCTGGTCAAGCGAGTGCGAAGCGCGCGTTGAACTCTTGCGTTGGCTGCACCGCTACAACACGTCCGCCGCCACAGCCGCCTGGGACACCGCAGCCCCATCACCTACGAACACGCGCGACCGAACATCAACTACGCTGAGGCAAGCCACATTACCCCGTGTCCGACTTCCGGGGTCAGGCCCCCTCGCCGCACACGAACACCTCTCGCCGGTTTCCGCCTTCCAGCCCGACCTGACCCAGAGGTGTCGGCCCCTCCATGATCAGGCGTCGATATCCGAGGCGAACCGATCACGTTGGCCATCCGTAGCTGTAGGCGAGGCCGTTTTCGACTGCCGGGCCGAGGACCGCAAGCCCTGTGGCGACCTGGTGAACCCTCAAGAGCGCGGGAGAACCGGTGGACCGGAGGGACGATGGCCCGTCCATCGGCCTGCGTCCTGGAAGGACGTGCCGTCAAGGAAGGAGCAGTTCATGTCCCGTTGGGAGACCCTCGTCACGCGTCTGTCGCCGCCGGGCAGGGGCGAACAGCCCGGTACCACGCCGGAGGAATTCGACAGCCCCGTCCTTGTCGACGAGTACGACGGGCTGACGCTGCTGCGCCCCACCGAGCAGGCCGTACCCGGCCCGAGCGAGGTGGCGGAACTCGCCCGAACCCTGGGCGCCGAGGCGGGGCAGACCGTTGCCACCATTGTGGTCGGAGTGGACGGCCCTGTGCCCCCCGCGCTGTGGACACGGCTCGGGGATGTCCTCGACTCGCTGCGGGACAACGGTACGACCACGGTCCGCCTGGTGGTGTCCGGAGCAGGGAGCGGCGACGCGGACAGGCCTGCGCTGGCCCAGCGGATCGCCGACGCCTGGGGAATGGGTGTGATCGCCCCCGAGGGCACCGCTGTGCTCGTCCCCGGAGGTTCCCTGTTCGTCCCGGACGCCCCCGAGCCGTCCGGCGGCTGGCGGCTCTTCCAGCCCGGTACGGAGTCGACACCTCTGGGAGCGCGGCATCCTGCTCCCGGCTGGCAGGCGGCAATCGCGGCGCTGCCCGACCGTACCGCCGGAGGAACCGAGGTCCGGCCCATACCCGCCGGTGTCCTGCTCCAGCCTTCGGGGACCCGGCCACCCGTGCCCGGCGCTCTGTGCTATGCGGTACCCGTCGACGTCGGTCGCCCGACCGTCCTGGTCGGCGTCCCCGGCGCCGGGGCCCTGATCCCCGCCGACGACCTTGCCGCCGTGCTTGCCGCGCTGCCGCCGTCGGTGCGCGCCCAGGTCCGCCTCGCGCCCGGCGCCGAAGACGATCTGCTGCCGACCGCCCAGCAGGTCGCCGACGCGTTGGACATCGAGCTGGAGGTACTGACCGGTCCGCCCCTAGCCGCCCTTTCGACGGCGCAGTCAGGGGAGGCGGCGGCTCCTGGGCCGGTTCTCGTCGACGGCACAGGCCGTCCCACGTGGCGGCCCTACGTCGAAGCCGTGGCCTGCCGCCCTGCCGCGTTCGGTGACGAGGCCGACGGCGTCGGTCCCAGGCTGGTCCGCTGGCGTACCCCGGTGCCGGACGGCGAACCGCAGGAGGCCGGCGTGGTCCGCGTGTCGGAGCGGTGGCAGGTCGCCGTGAGCCGGTCGGGGCTCGCGCTGGGAACCGTGGGACAACGGCTGCCGCTCGCCGAACGCCCCGTGCACGCGGATCAACTCGCCGTCGAGATCGGCCCGTCGGATCAGCGCCTCGATGAGTCCTGCTGGTCCGCGCTGTCGCATGTACTCGACCACCTCGACGCGGAGGCACGCAAGCACGTCGTCATCCACGCGCCCGGCCGCTCGGCGGAAGAGTGCCGCGTGCTGCGCAGGCTGGCCGTGCAGCACGAGGTCCGGATGCTGTGGCCGCAGACCGCCGGCGCCGACCCGGACGCGCTGCCCGAACCGGCGACCGAGCAGTCGTCCGGGACTCCCGGCCCGGAGCCCACCGCGGCGGACGGCTTCTCCCTCTACCGAGATCGGATCGGACATATCGTACAGGCCGCCAACGCGAGCCGGTACGAGGACGCCACGGCCCTCGCCACTTCACTGGAACGCGAGGCCTTGGTCGCCCACGGTCAGGAACACCCCTCGTTGCTGCAGATCCGCCAGATCAGGGCGCATGTGATGCGGCTCGGAGGGCACAGCGCCCTCGCGGCGGACCTCTACCGGCGCGTGGCGGTCCGCCTGCTGGAGACCGCGGGCCCGGACAGCGTCGACGCCGAGCAGGCCGCCGCCAACGCGGACGCCTGCTGGCGCGACATCGGCGACACCGCGCTCGCGCTGCGCATCGCGCCGTCGATCATCGCGTTGCGGGAGAAGGTGCCGGGACCGGACGGCCGCCTGCTCAAGGCCGCGGAACACTATCGCGCCCAACTCGGCGCCACTCAGGCCCTGCCGACTGCGCCTGGTACTCCGTCCGCCGCGCCGGCCCCGCTGGCGTCACCCGTGACCGCCTCACAAGAGGTACGGCACCCTGACGCACCGCGCGAACTCGTCACCGCGGCGCCCGCCCGGCCGTTGAAGACCACTGGTGTCCTCTCCGTGGACGAGTCGGCCGTCGGCCGTCCCTCCGAGTCGTCAGCCCCTACGTCGCGCTCGGCCGTGGCAGAGGGTTCCCGGTGAGGACGCGGCCCGTCGTCCTCGCCCTCACCGCACCCTGATGTCGAACCCGAAAGCGAGCGGCGATGACCCAGACAAGCACCTCGGCTGCCCACGCGGGTGACGGGTCGATACGGATCGAGGAGTACGGCGACCTGGTGGTGCTCCGCTCTGCGCAGGCCCCCGCCCCCGTGGGCGGCCTTGACGAGCTTGTCCATGCGCTCAGGTCAGCGGGCGACCGGACGGTCACACTACTCTCCGATCCGAATGCGACCGAGGAGCCTGACTTCTGGCCCCGCGTGGGCCAACTCCTCGACTCGTTGCGCGCGTCCGGCCATACCACCGTGCGTCTGGCCCTGACGGGCGCGGGTGAGGAGTGGGCGGGCCGACCGGCGCCGGCCCGGCGGATCGCCGACAACTGGGCCATCAACGTGGAGGCACCTGCCGGCCCGCTCCTGGTGGCGGCCGGAGGCTCGCTGTACGCCCCGGTCGGCCCCGACGGACGAGGCGGATGGCTGGGCTTCGCGCCCGGCGCGACGCCGGTGCCACTCGGCGCACGCTGCCCCGCGCCCGTATGGCAGAGCGCGCTGGACGCGGTTCCCGGTGAGGCAGCGGACGGGTACGTGATCGAACACATCCCCGCCGGTGTGTCGGTGCGACCCGGGTGGCAAGCCGAAGCTGCGTCCGCAACCGACACGACTGCGTATCACACCATCGCGGTGGACCCGACCTGTCTCACCGTGGTGGGGGACGGCCCGCCGGGGGACAGGGCGCTCTGGCCGGCGCTGGAACTGCTTCTGGACTCGCTGCCGCATCAGGTGCGAGCGAGTACTGCCCTGCTGCTGCCCGAAACAGCCCTGACACCGGACGGAGTTCACGCCCCCGGCGCCTTGCAGAACCGCTACGGTGTGCACACCGTCCGGGCCCTTCCCGCCCCGCATGAAAGGCGGGGTGGATCCGTCGAGGCGAGGCCCAGGAAGGACGTCGTTCCGGCTGGTCGTCCCGCACGCGCCACGGTCCCCTCGCCGCCGCCGCGCACAACGGCGGATCCCCTCGCGACTCCCGACCTGACGGGTGCGTGGGAGCACCTCGGCCGGGGACGGGAGACGGTCGGCGCCACCCTGGAATCGCCGGCACCCGATCTGCCTCCGGGCTCGGATCTCGACGTAGCCTGGGAGTACCTGAGCCGACACCCCGAAACGGAGGCCGCGTCCCCCGACGCGCAGGCTCCCCGGTCCGGCACGACCCGCCCGGACAGCGCGCAACGGGTGCGGCCGGTGTCCGTCCGGCCCTCGCTCCGTCCCGGTTACCGAAGCGGCCCGGCGGAGCACGCGGCCCTGCGACTGCTCGCGGGACCGGCCTGGGAACGCCACGCGCCCGTGGTCGCCCGCGCCCTCGGCCGTCTGCCGGCTCTGGCGGACGAGGAACGGCAGGCAGCGGAGGCGGAACTGACGGCGCTTCGGCTCTATCTGGACGAGCCCGACGGGCTTCTCGACCACCGCGCGCTGGCCGCGGCCTGCTACGGACGCGACGATCGGCTCATGCCGTTCGCGGCCTGCCTGGTGTCGGCGTTGCGCCGGCTGCCGACGCACCGTGGAGCGGTCCTGCGCGGTGCGGGCTCGGCGCTTCCGGCGGAGGTGGACCCGGAGACCGATCCGCTTCGGCCCGGCACCGTCCTGAGGGACCGCGCCCCGCTGAGCGGCGTTCCCGCCGCCGGAAAAGCGGGCTGGCCGCGTGGCCCGCGCTATGCCATCTGGTCGGTGACCGGGCGTCTGGCGCGCAGGCTCTTCGACGACCCCGCCGAGGAAGTGGTATTCGCCCCCGGCACGCCCTTCGTGGTCCTCGACGTACGGCGCACCGGTTCGTCCCCGGTCGTCCTGCTGCGTGAACTGCCCGCATCCGGCGGGGCACCCGCGCACGACATGGTCAAGGGCACGCAGGCCGAACTGGGCGAGGCCTACCGGGCCGCGCTCGCCGGGCTGGACGAGGCGCTCCGAGGCCGCAACAGCCCCAGGGGCTCCGGGGGTTGGCCGGAGCGGTGTGTGGGCCCAGTGGGCGAGGGGCCCTGACCGACTGTTCCTGATCGGGGAGCAGGAGTGAGTCCTGGTCCCTGTCGTCCGCCGTGTCATCAGATCAGCGCGCCAGTAGGGCCGGGCCCCGCAACGCGGGGCCGTGTTGCCGGCCCGTCCAGGCAGCCGCGGCGGACTCCATGCACAGCCTGCCGCTCCCACGATCCGGCCATCACCTCCTTGCCGCACACACCCAGCACCGACGACAGCCGCTGCCCTGACCGGAAGGCTCCCCACGAGCGTGCCGACAATCCTTGAGGACCTGCGACGCGCTGTTCTCGCGTCCCAACAGCCGACCCCCTACACCCTCTTCAGTGTCGAGGCCGCGCTGCACGCGTACCGGCAGCTCACCGACTGCCTGCCCGCCGAAGTGTGGTTCGCCGTGAAAGCAGCGCCGCTTCCGGCGCTGCTGTCCGCTCTGGCGCACTGTGGCAGCGGCGCGGACGCCGCCTCACCGGCAGAAGTCGAAATGAGCCTGATGGCGGGAGTCCCCGCGGACCGCATCTCCTACGGCAATCCTGTCCGCAGCCCGGCGGAGATCGAGCAAGTCGCCGCGCTCGGCGTACGGACCTGGGTGGTCGACACCCCGCTCGAGGTCAAGAGACTGGCGGCCATGGCGCCGGGCGCCCGCATCGTGATCAGACTCGCGCACAGCGGCGAGGGCGCGGACTGGCCCCTGAGTTACCGCTTCGGCTGTACCCCGCACGAGGCCCGCCGCCTCGCGCATGAAGCCGACCGGCGAGGGCTGGAGGTGACCGGACTGTGCTGGCACGTCGGCAGCCAGCAGTGCGATCTCGGTGCGTGGGACGCTCCGCTGGCGGACGCCGCCACACTCTGGGGCGAACTCGAGGACGACGGCATCGCACTCCAACTGCTCAACCTCGGAGGCGGTGTCCCCGTCTCCTGCTACCGCAAGGCAGCACCGCCGGTCGAAGACGTCGCCGGCGCGATCCTCGCCGCCATCGACCGCCACTTCACCGACCGCCCCCGCCTCGTCCTCGAGCCCGGCCGCGCGCTGACAGCGGCGGCGGGCGCAACTCTCGTGCAGGTCAAAGCCATCGCCGATCGGGCCGACGGCCGGCGCTATGTCTTCCTCGACGCGGGTCTGTTCTCCCTCGGACTGATCGAGACAGTCGGCAGCGCGGTGGAATACCGCATCGAGGCTCTCGATCACCCCATCGAAGCCTCCACCCGCCCCAGTGTGATCACCGGCCCCACCTGCGACAGCTTCGACACCCTCCCCACGACCTACCGACTGCCCCGGAACCTACGAGTGGGGGACCGCCTCGTCATCTGGGGCACCGGCGCCTACACCTGGCCCTACGCCGCCCAGAACTTCAACGGCCACCGACCGGCCCCCGTCCTGCTGGCGCCGTGATGACGGACCGCGCCACCACGCGCAGACTCCTCGGATCTCACGCCCTCAGCAGCACCGCCACCACCTTGCCCGCACCACTGCTGGCCACCTCCCTCCACAGCGCGACCCACTCAGCCACCGCGCTGGCGCTGCTCGGCGCCGCCCGCATGGTCCCGTACATCGCGCTCGGCTCCCTGGCCGGACGCCTGGCCGATCGCATGAACCGGCGCCACCTGCTGCAGGCCAGCAGCGTTGTGCGGGCTGTCCTGTTCGCCGCGCTCACCACTGCCGTCACCGTCCATGCCCACGTGGTGCTGCTCATCGTGCCGGCGGTCACCGCGGTCGTGGCGGGGACGCCCGCCTACGCTGCCTGCGGTGCAGCCCTCCCCGACATACTGGAACGCGCGCCTCTTGAACGCGCCACCCGCGCGTTGACGGCCATCGAGGCCGGAGCGTGGGTAGCTGGGCCGGCCCTCGGCGGCCTGCTCCTGGCAGTGGCGCCACCGTCGGCCGGGCCGATGCTGGCCGCGGGACTCGCGGGTGTGGCCGCCCTGCTGCTCGTCGGCCTGCCGCTGCCGTCTCCACAACCCTCGGCGGGGCCACCCGCCCAGTCGGCATGGGCGCTCCTTGCCCGCGTGCCTGACGCCGTCATCTCCGTGGTCGCGGTCAACATCGCCATCGACGCCGTCGCCGCGATCCTGGTCCTCCTCGCTGACAGCGACGAAGAATACGGACTGCTGGCTGCCGGCCTCGGCGCAGGCGCAGCGGTGTGTATCGCCACGGCCCGCTGGCACTTCGGTGTCCACCTCACCACCGTGACCGCTGCCACCGGCACTGCCCTGATCATGGCGGCCACCGCGGACTGGCCCCCCGCACGAGTCGCGCTTCTGCTTACCGCGGGAACAGCAGCCGGCTACGTCGAAGCGTACGCAACCACGCGCGTGCAACACGCCGTCCCGTCCCGCCGGCGCGGTGAGGCCCTCGGCGCCCTGGACCAGCTCATCGTCACAGGAGCCCTGCTCGGCACCATTCTCGGGCCGCTCGCCACGGCATGGCTCACCACGCCCGGGACCGTCGCGGCAGCCGGCTGCCTCGTCCTCGCCGCGAGTCTGCTCTCCCCGGCGCGCCGGCAGCTGCGCCTGACCGAACTGGCCTCCCGCGGCGGACCGCAGCGCTCAGCATCCCCCTCCGACGCCCGACCGGCCCCGGCCGACTCACATGAAGGCGGCGAGCCGCCTCACGTTCTGACCAGCCAGGAGAATCGCTGAGACCACGTTCGGCTTGGGCCCCCGTCTTGGTCGCCGGCCCGTCATCTCCCAAGCCACCGCAGCTGCCTGCACTGCGACTGCGCTCTCGGCTACGACGAACCGCACCACAAGGCCCGGCAACAAGCCGCCGCCGCGCGACCGGCCGCACGCCTGCGCCGCGACAACCCGCCGGTGGGCGAGCCGTCCGCTGCCTCCGGGGGACACCGGAAAGGGGATCTGTCGGACGCCGTCGGCCGCTGCGAGGCTGACTGGGCAGGTATCACGCCACCCGGAGAGGAACAGTCACAGTGACCGACTTCAAGGTGACACCGGAGATGGTGTCGCAGGCCGCGACATCGTGCGACAGCACGGCCGCCGAGCTCCAGACCCAGCTGGCGGACCTCAAGACCTATGTGGTGGGCCTGGAGGCCTCATGGCAGGGCATCGCCCAGAACACCTTCCAGGACCTCATGCAGGAGTACGACATCTACTCCCGCATGCTCCACGACGCACTCACCGACATCGCCAGCGGCCTGCGCGGCAACTACGTCAACTACACCGACGCCGAGCAGCAAAACATCAAGTCGATCAACACCATCCAGGCCGACCTCTCGAGCGCGAAGCTCAGCTGACGCCCGGACGCAAGCTGATCCCCGCCATAGAACCCACACCATCAGGGAGAGATCATGTCAGGAAATGTCGACGGCGCGAATCTCATGGTCAAGCCGGACCTCGCCAGCGCGGGCACGCACATCAACAGCTGCGCCCAGACCATGGCGGACGAATTGGCGGCCCTCGTGAACAAGCTTCAGCCGGTCCTGGGCGGAGGGGACTGGAGCGGTCAGGCACAGCAGTACTTCGACGGCCTGGAGTCGGAGTGGAACTACGCCGCGAACGGCCTCTTCGGCCCGGACGGCGTGCTCGGCCAGATCGCCAACGCCATGCAGGTCAACTGGAACAACTACTCCGAGGCCGAGTACTCCAACACCAGCACCTGGCAGCACTCCTGACCCGTCGCGCAGGCGACGGATGCCCCCCTGATCCTGAGGAATCGTCACTGTGGATGAGCACTGCCGTATCACCGTCGTCGGAGAGCGCCGGAAGGTGGATCTCGCTGTCCCCGCCGGCGCTCCCATCGTGAGCTACGCCGACACCCTGGCGCGTCTGTGCGAGCAGAACGAGGCCGACATCATGCCGGCGGCCTGGACCCTGGGCGCGGCTACCGGGAGTGCCTTCGCCCCGGAGTGGTCCCTCTCGGAGCTGGGCGTCACCGACGGCCAGGTCCTCTACCTGCGGGACGCGGCCGCCGACGAACTGAACGACCCGGTCGTGGAGGATGTCGCCGTGCGGGTGGCCGAGGCCTCCCAGGGTGTGCTCGACCGCCGGTGGGACGCCCGTTCCCGGACGTACACCCTGATGGCCCTCGCCCTCGGCTGGCTCGTCGCCACCTTGTTCGTGCCCGCCGTGGGGGACCGGTCCGGCGCGGGACTCCTCCTGGACCTCTCGCTGGCCGCGGGGCTCGCCCTGCCCGTACTGGCCTGGGTGGCGATGGAGCGGCACTGGTCCGTGCCGGCGGGACTGCGGATGACGTTGGCCCTGTGCGCGGTGCCGGCGCTGGCCCTCGGTGCCTGGTCCGTCGTATCCGCCTACGGGGTCCGGGGACTCGGTGTGGAGGGAGTCATGACCCGGACCGGTCTCGCCCTTGCGGCCGTCGCCGTGGGCGCGCTGCTCGGCGCGTTCCTCGCCTCCGTGGCGGCGCCCGCGGTGACCACCTCCGCGACCCTGTTCACGACGGTGCTCGCGGTGGTGCCCTGTCTCGGCCTCGCCGCGCTGCGGGCCGATGCCGTCCAGGCGGCCTCCGTGATCGCCGCGGTCGCGTTCGCTCTGCTGACCGTGGTGCCGACGGCCGTGACCGCAACCGTGGCTTACACCTGGCGGCGGGTCAGCATGCGGGTGCAGGTGGAGCCGCGTGACGACGAGGTCGCCGACGCGGTACGCGCCGCCACCGTGCTGCTGGTGGTCTGGACCGGAACTCTGTGCCTGGTCCTCGCCGGCGCGCTCGTGGTGATGGCCGCGTCCACGTCGCCGTACGCCAATGTCGCGGCCGCCCTGCTGGGGCTCGCGGTCCTGCTGCGTGCCGGGTCGGCGCGGCTGGTGGCCGAGGTGGTGCCGCAGATGCTGGCCGGCGCTGCCGGGCTGTTCACGCTGCTGGTCACCGGTCCGGAGCGCTTCGGCGTGGCGAGCTGGGCAGGCCCCATGGGGAGCGTGCTCCTCGCGGTCGTGCTCCTGGTCTACGGATTCCGGCGCATGATGCGCCGCCCGGACCTGCCGGCGATGGCACGCCCCCGGTGGCTGGCCGGCTTCGGCTCGGTGCTGGCCGCAGGGAGCGTGGCCCTGGCGGTCGCGACGTTCGGCGCGTTCGGCGCGATGGCCGGCCTCGGGCGGCATATCTGACGGCATGTCACCGCGTGGCGCGGTGGTGCGTGTGGTGGCGAGGCGCGGTGACTGTACAACGGTGCGTCACCGCGCCGCGCCCGTGCGGTCGGTGGGCGGCAGAAAGGGCGCGGCGCGGTGTCAGGCGGCGGGCGAGTAGCCGGAGGCGAGGGCGCCTGCGGGGACGCCGCGCCCGTTGTCGTGGAGCAGGCCCAGTTCGATGGCCTTCCGGGTGAGGTCCGCCTTGTTGCGGACGTTCAGCTTGTTCCTGATCCGCTTGACGTAGGTGTTGACCGTGGCCTCCGTCAGGCCCATGCGCCGCGCGATCTGACCATGCGTCAAGCCGGTGGCCAGCAGCCGCAGCGCCTCCTGCTCCCGGTGTGCGAGCGCCGGGACAGGGGCGCCGGCCGGCCGCCGCAGTTCGTGGTGGAGCCGGGTGGCGAGACCGGACGCCACATACAGGCCGCCCAGCGCCACCGTCTCGGCCGCGCGCAGCAACTCCTGTTCGCCTGCCTGCTTGCTGACGCAGCCGAAGGCCCCCGAACGAAGTGCCTCGGTCACCGGCTGCCAGCCCGCGAAGTCCGCCACGACCAGGACCCGGCCGATCGCGGCGAGCGCGTCGACGGTCGTGGCGAGGGACGGGTCGGGCTGTGCCGGAGCGCCGTAGACGATGACGTCGAGGCGTTGTACGGCCGGCTCCGGCAGGTCCGTGGGGTCCGCTGCCAGTGCGACCACCCGCAGCAGGGAGCTGCCGGAGAGCAGGTTCTCCAGGCCCAAGCGCACGAGGCTGTGCTGCTCGACGACGGCGATCTGAGGAATATGGGGGGACATGGGGCGCTCCTGCCATTCTCAGGTTCAGTGAGTTCCTGAGGACGAACGTAGCCTCCGTGTCAGGTGCTTTCCGCGCGTCGGCCCGGGTGAATGAAATCACGTGAACCTGCCCGTGATCGTGTCCGTAACCCAATGTAGGTGCCCGATGGCCGAGTTGGCCATCCGTGTGTCGCGGGGCTGGTTGTAGTCCCGTCATCCCTTTTCCCGGAATTCTGCGGACCCATAACAATTAGGGGTGCTTTCTCGCATGATTGATGAGGACTGGCGCGAGTTCTCCTCCGCATTCGCCGAATCCGTACGACCGGAGGACCCGCGGGGCCGGACCGGCAGGCGCCTGCTCGTGGTCAGCGTCTCAGCGGTTCTGGCCGTCGCCCTCGGGGCGCTGGTCTACGGCGCGCTCGGCGGCCCGGCCTTCGCACTGCCCAGCGAGGTCAAGTCGATCGCCCCCAGCCCGGACGCCACGCCCTACCAGGCAGGCGGCCAGAGCTCCGGACAGGTCTGGAAGGCCATCGCCGGCCCGGCCTGCGCCGCGAGCAGCGACGGCTCCACCAGCTTCGCCGCATACGGCTACTCCACCGGCACCGAAGCCGACGGGACCGCCGCCTGGACCGACTCGGACAGCGGCGGCTACAACGGCGAGGCGTGCACCGGCGGCTATCTCTCCATGCCGGTCTCCGGCAAGGCCGACGCCTACGACGCCACCCACTACGCGCTGTGGAAGTACAACTTCAGCTCCCACTTCACGGTCGCTTCCTGCCGCGTCTCCAGCTACGTCCCCGCGGGCTCCTCCCGCGCCCAGGTCGGCGGCTCGCCCGCCTACTTCTACTACTACAACGACGACTACGCCCCGGGCGCCACCGCGGACAAGCAGCCCCGGCCGCTCGGCGGCTACCTGGTCGACCAGGTCGGCAAGTCCCACCAGGGCCGGTGGTTCACCTCCCCGGCGTTCACCGTGCGGACCGGCAGGGTCACGGTCAAACTCGTGGACGCCGGGGCCAAAAGCTCCGCCGTGCCCGAGGGCGTGCACGTGGCCGCCGCCCAACTGCGGCTGACCTGCACCTCGACATGACCGCCGGACTGCGTGTCGCCCCGCGCGGCTGGGGCACGTTCAAGACCATCGTCGCCGCGGTCCGCGAGGCCCCGGACGGGGCCGTGATCTCCGTCCAGCCCGGCACCTACACCGAAAGCGTGGTCCTGAGCCGCGACATCACCCTCACCGCCGAGAAGGGCCGCGGCACGGTACGGATCGTCGCCGGCGCCCACGGCCCCGCGCTCACCGTGCAGAGCCCCGGCGGCACGGTGCGGGGCCTGGTCCTGGAAGGACGCGACAAGGAACCGGCCGTCCTGATCACCGCGGGTGCGGTGGAGATCGACGGCTGCGAGATCACCGGCGGCGGCGCCCACGTCACGGGCACCGCCACGCCCGTCATCAAGGACTGCGAACTCCACCACACCGGCGACGTCGGCCTCTACCTCGGCGGCGACAGCCGGGCCGTCGTCGAGAACACCGGCATCAACGACATCGACGCCGTCGGCATCCTGGTGGACCACGGAGCGGCCCCCACCCTCACCCGGGTCTCGGTGACCCGCACCGGCGGCCACGGCATCCGCGTCACCGGCTCGGCCCGCGCCGCCCTCGACCTGTGCGCCGTGACCCACAGCGGGGCGGCGGCCGTGGCCGTGGACGACAGCGCCCGGCCCGTGCTGCGCTCCTGCCGGATCGGGGACAGCGAGGCCGGGGGAGTCGTCATCACCGGCGGCGCCGGGGCCGATGCCGCACCCGACGACGACAGCGCCGGTGAAGCGCCGTCCGCGGGAGGTGAGTTCGGGGTCGCGCTGCGTGGCTGCGAGATCGCCCGAACCCGCCGCGACGGGGTGCACGTGACCGGCCGGGGCGTCGCCTCGCTCATCGACTGCCGGATCAGCGACATCAGCGCGGCCGGCGTCGTGGTCACGGGCGCCGGCCGGCTGCGGCTGCACGACACCACGACCACCGACACCACCGGCTCCGGCCTTGCTGCCGGCGGCGAGGCACAGGTGGAGGTGCGCGGGGGAGCATTCACCCGCTCCGGTGCCAACGGCGTCTACGCGGCCGACACCTCCCGACTCACCCTCGTCGACTGCGCCGTGACCGTCTCCGCCTACACCGGCGTCCACGCCGGGGACGGCAGCCGGGTCACGCTCAGCGACTGCCGGGTCCAGGGCACCCCGGAGCACGGCCTGCGCAGTGTGGAGCAGGCCCTGCTGACCCTGACGGACACGAAGATCGACGACAGCGAGCTCTGCGGCATCGAGGTGGACGGCGGGGATCTGTCCGCCCGCGGCTGCCGGATCACCAAGGCCGCGACCGGTATCGGACTGCGCACCGAACACCGCCCCCTCGTCGACGACTGCTCCATCAGCTCCTGTTCGGGTGTCGGCATCGACATCGGCGCCGACACCTGCGCGCTCGTCGTCGACACCCGCGTCACCGGCACCGGCGCCGCCGGCGTGTTCCTCCGCGAAGGCGCCGGCGCCTGGCTCACCGACTGCTCCATCACCGACACCAAGGGCACCGGTCTCGTCGTCCAGGCGAAGGCAGCCCCACGGGTACGCGGCACGACGGTCACCGGCACCGCGAAGAACGGCCTCTACGTCGCCGACAACGCCGCGGGCCGCTTCGAGAACTGCGACATCAGCTCCACCGGCTTCCCCGCTGTCTACGTGGGCAGCGCGGCGACGCCCGTGCTGCGCGGCTGCCGTATCCACGACACCGACGAGGACCTCAAGCTCGCCGACGGCGCGGAACCCACGATCGAGCACTGCCGCGTCGACGACGTCAAGATCAGCACCATGCCCGACGAAGGACTCACCACCGAGCCGTTCGACGAGCCGGGTACCGGCGGTTCGCTCGCCGTGGCACCGAGCGCCCGGGGCGGCGCTCCCGCGACGCCCGACACCAAGAGCACGGGAACCCGGAAGGCCCGCGCCGAGAGCCTGTCCGAAGTGCTGGCCGAACTCGACGACCTGATCGGCCTGGAAAGCGTCAAACAGGACGTCAGCACCATGGTCAAGGTCATGCAGCTGGTCCGCCAGCGCACCGAGGCCGGACTCGCCGCCCCGCCGCTCAGCCGCCACCTGGTCTTCGCCGGCAACCCCGGCACCGGCAAGACGACGGTGGCACGCCTGTACAGCCGGGTCCTCGCCGCTCTCGGCCTGCTCTCCCGCGGCCACCTGGTGGAGGCCGACCGCGGGTCCCTGGTCGGCGAGTACGTCGGGCATACGGCGCCGAAGACCACGGCCGTCTTCAAACGGGCCCTCGGCGGCGTCCTGTTCATCGACGAGGCGTACGCCCTCACGCCCGCCGGACAGGGCAACGACTACGGCCGCGAGGCCATCGCCACCCTGGTCAAACTCATGGAGGACCACCGCGACGACATCGTCGTCATCGTGGCCGGCTACCCCGACGACATGGAACGCTTCGTCGACATCAACCCGGGCCTGGCCTCCCGTTTCACCCGTACCCTGATGTTCGACGACTACGGCAGCGAGGAGTTGGGGCGCATCGTCCAGTTCCACGCCGCCAAGCACGAGTACGAGCTGCCGCAGGACACCCGCGAGGCCCTGCACAGCTACTTCGGCGCCCTGGTGCGCGACGACCGCTTCGGTAACGGCCGCACTGCCCGCCAGATCTTCCAACGCATGACGGAACGGCACGCCCAGCGGGTCGTCGAACTGGTGGAGCCGACCACGGACGACCTGGTGACCCTGCTCCCGGACGACCTGCCGCCCCTGGCCACCGGCTGAGCCCCGCCGGGCCGCCCGGCCCGGCTACCCGGGTGCACTCCCGACGGGTGCGTGAGCGTGAACGGTGCCGTGCCCAGCGGGCGGCGGCCGACCGGAGGGTCCCGTATCCCGCCGGTCACGCCGTACCTCCTGGTGGCTGGATCGCCGAGGTGCAGGCACGTCGAGGGGATGCGTGGCGAAGAGAGGGCACCGGAGGCGGGCTCGCACGGGTGCACCTTCTGTGGGGCACGCACCAGGGTGGCCTCAAGTTCCCAGGGGGAGTGGGCTGTCGGTGATGCCCCAGACCCAGACGGCGTGTTCGGGTGCGTCCCGGGATCGCTCGGGTGGCCTTGGCGATGTTGTCCGCTCCCAGCAGCCGCAGCCTGCCGATGAGTCTCGCCAGGACGGCAGGGGGCGGGGAGGATGGCGCAGCAGGCACGGGACAACAATGTGATCAACTGGCGTAGACGCCCTGATGATCGCCGGTCTCGTGCCTGTGCTGTTACCGCGTCGACTCCGGCCCCACGCGAACGATCGACGCGATCCCGGAACTTGTAACCGCCCTGGTCACGGACGACAGCACCGTACAGCCGTACCACGGAGGCAGGCACAGATCCCCGAACAGGGACCTGTCGGGTGTCAGGCACGTCGGCCTACATTTCATGGCGGGCGAACCACGGCCGTCCGAGGGCCAGTTGGCGCGCCGAGTACTTCGGTGGCGAATGGGCGAGTAGTTCGTGATTCCTGATGACCGAGTGCTCCCGTGGTTCCCGGTGACTCGGGCGCCCGGAGACCCCTTCGCTCTTACCGGCGCTGTACCTACTTCAGCGCGAGCAACCGCTCGCCACACGGTGCGTCCGCTTCACGCAGGGAAACTCATTCAGCAAAGGTTGTTTGACATGCCGGTTCGTAACGTGGAGCGGAGGCGGCTCGCCAGATACCGGACCGCGCAGGTTCGAGCGGGCGAGGCGTTGATGGCGCAGCTCGACCCCCTCGGGCGCAACGCGGAAGGAATCGGTGTCGGCGGATACTACAAGGCCCCGACCGCGTTGGCGCTGGCCGGCAAGCCGGCAGCCGCGCAGGCGATGCTCGACTATGTGGACCGCACCTTCGCCGATTCGCGAGGCCACTTCTTCCGCATTCGGGGTGACCAGGACCAGGCAGCGGGGCGCGAATGCGACCTGTATGAGGATCTCTGGTTGGCGTGGGGCGCGTTGGAGGCCGGACGCGAGGGGATGGGCCTGCGCACCCTGTCGCTTGCAGACGCGTTCGTGGACTGGTCGGACGGCGGGGTCGCCTCCTGCACCGGCGGGGCCGGTGACGGGTCCAAGGACCTGCGATCCACCGCGATCTCAGGGTTCGTGTCCCTGAGGTACGGCCGGACCCGCAACTCCCTCGCCAACGCCAAGTTTCTGGTCAAGCACCTGGAACTGCAGGACAACCCCGAGAAGCAGTTCTTCCTGGTTCGCACAGCGTCGGGAGACCTGTCCACCGACTATCCGGCCGACCGTGAGCGCTACTTCGTGCTCAAACCGGACCAAGAACGTCCCCTCTACTACGCGTTGGGCCTGCCCATCGCGTTCCTGGCCTCGCTGTACACCGAGACCTCCGACACCGCCTACCTGAAGGCGGCCGAGGGGTACGCCGAGGTGTATCTGTCGCTGGGCGAACCAGCCATCCTGCACGACTACAGCGGCAAGCTCGCCCTGGGCCTGGCGCTGCTGTACGAACAGACCGATTCGCGCCGCTACCTGGACGCGTTGTTCACGGTCCTGGACTACCTGTGCGACTTCCAGGACGAGACCGGGCTATGGACGGCGCCGCCCTCGCTGTCCGGCTCGGGAAGCTGGAACCGGGAGACCCAGCTCGACCGCACAGCCGAGTACTGCACGTGGCTCGCACTCATCACCCAGAGGCTCAAGGGGAAGTTCCTGTGAAAGCCGTAGTCTTCGACATCGACCGAACCCTGCTCGACTCCGACCCGCTGTGGCGTGAATCGCTGCAGGAATGTGCCCGAGCACAGGGACATGTTCCCACCGACGACGACATCGAACGCTGGCACTGCATCGACGGCGACAGCGTCGACGTGGCGCAGAAGCTGGGCTTTGACGAGAGCGGGGAAGACCGGGTGCGCCAGTGGTGCGTCAACTACGCAGCCAGGCACGCGGCCACGATGACGCCCCTACCGGGGGCTGCGGAGATGGTCCAGCGGCTGGCCAAGGAGGTCCCGGTCGCCGCCGCCACCGCGTCCGATCGCGACTACGTCGATGCGGCCGCGCGCGCGTTCCCCGACATATTTGATCACTTCGCCGCAGTAATCACCAGACAAGACGTGCGGCAGCAGAAACCCGATCCAGAGGCCTATCTCAAAGCCGCCGCCGCGCTCGGCATAGCACCTTGCGACGTGATAGCCGTCGAAGATTCCGGCTCGGGCATCAAATCGGCCCATGCCGCCGGGATGCAGGTTGTCGCCATCCCCTACGCCCGCTATCCCATCGCACCGGACGTCCTCGCCCTGGCCGACCTCGTCCAGCCGGACGCGTACAAGGCGGTCCCCTACCTCCTCACCATGCTCAAGGACCAGTGATGGCCCGAGCCGAGACGAGGGGCGACGACCAGATGTACGGGAAGGCATGCTTGGTCACCGGCGCGGCCAACGGCATCGGCGCGGCCACAGCCAGGCTGCTGGCCAGGGGTGGTGGCCGCGTGGTCGCCGCCGACCGGGACGAGGAGGGGCTGCTGGCACTCCGTGACGAGCTGGCGAAAGACGGCCACACGATCGAGATTGCCGTCGGCGACACCGCCGACCCGGCCGACAACGAGCGCATGATCCACACAGCGGTCGGCCGATACGGCCGTCTGGATGTCGCAGTCGCCAACGCCGGGGTCATCCCGCTGGCCAACGTCGCTTCCTTGATCGTTTCAGGATGACTGCGGTCGTGGTGTGAGTGGGTGGAGCTGGAGGGTGTAGGTGACGCGTTCGGTGGCGGGTTG
>NZ_JBFBBE010000147.1:0-21009 GCF_040682555.1 Streptomyces sp. NPDC051172 | reverse complement strand
GAACAAAATAGGCGGTGGGTTTTTGATGGTGGTTTGTTTGTGGGGTTATTAACCCCTTGTTCTATTTTAAAAATCCTTACCCCGTTACTGATGTCCATGCCCGGTATCATAATGGAGCGGGGCCTTCGTGATGTGCGAACGCATGTGCCGGTCAGGGGGATCGTCATGCCGCCTCCGGGAGTTGGGGGAACTGTGTTTGACTTGTCTCTCTGTGGGCATGTCGACAAAACGCTGAAGTGACCTCACTGGCTGCGGTATACCAGGTGTACCCGGGTTGCAGGTGGTGCGACGATGGACGTTATGGGGGACAAGGCAACTCTGTTCGAGACAGGGCGATTTGTGCAGCCTTCCGAACCGGGCGAAGCCGGGGAGGTGGCTGAGGAGGCCGTCGAGGAAGTTCGTCAGCGGCTCGCCGCCGAGGCCGGCGACGTCGAGGCGATGAGTGTCCTCGGGGCCATGCTGCTGCGCCGTGGCGACCTCGACGGAGCCGAGCCCCATCTGCGTGCCGCCACCGCCGCGGGCGACCGTGCCGCCGCCAACAACCTGGGAGTCCTTCTCCACCAGCGCGGATACGCCGACGACGCCGCCGGCTGGTGGCGGATCGCCGCCGTCGCCGGGTCCGCGGCGGCCGCGCATGCGCTGGGCCGTCATCACCGCGAGCGCGGGGACGAGCCCGCGGCCGAGTACTGGCTGCGGCAGTCCGCCGAACAGGGGCACGCCCTGGGCGCCTACGCGCTCGCCGATCTGCTGGAGCACCGCGGGGACACCGGAGCCGAGGACTGGATGCGGTCCGCGGCGGAGCGCGGGCACCGGGAGGCGGCCTACCGCCTGGCGCGTGCACTCGACCGCAGGGCGGCCCACCAGGGCGAGGACGGGTCTGACAACGGTGTCGAACTGCTGGCTCAGGCCGAGCAGTTCTACCGTCAGGCCGCCGCGCGCGGACACCGGCGGGCCGCGCTGCACCTCGGCGCGATCCTGGAGAAGCGCGGTGAGCTCAAGGAGGCCGGGCGCTGGTATCTGACGTCCGCCAAGGACGGCGAGGCGCGTGCCGCCTGCGCGCTCGGGTTCCTGCTGCGGGACGCCGGCGACACCGAGAGCGCCGCCGTGTGGTGGCTCAGGGCCGCCCAGGACGGGGACGGCAACGCCGCCAATGCGCTCGGCGCCCTGCATGCCGAGCGCGGCGAGACGCAGACCGCCGAGCGCTGGTACCGGGCCGCGATGGACGCCGGTGACGACAACGGCGCCTACAACCTCGGGCTGCTCTGTGCCCAGCAGGGGCGGACCGCGCAGGCCGAGCAGTGGTACCGCCGGGCCGCCTACGCCGGACACCGCGAGGCGGCGAACGCCCTGGCGATCCTGCTGCTGCAGGGCGGCGACACGACCGGCGCCGAGCCGTGGTTCTCCAAGGCCGCGGAGGCCGGGAGCGTGGACGCCGCGTTCAACCTGGGGATCCTGCACGCAGGGCGGGCCGAGGGCGACGTGGCGCTGCGCTGGTACGAGCGCGCTGCGGCCGCCGGGCACACCGAGGCGGCGCTGCAGGTCGGCATGGCGCGACTGCGGGACGGGGACGAACGGGCGGCGGAGCGGCATCTGCGCTGCGCGGCAGGAGGCGGCAGCGCGGAGGCCGCGTACCGGCTGGCGACCGTCCTCGACGCCCGGCGCCCGCCCGCGCCCGCGCATGAGCTCGGGGAGTCCGTGCACGAGAAGACCGAGTGCGAGGAGTGGTACGAGCGCGCGGCTTCGCAGGGGCACCGGCGGGCGCAGGTGCGGGTCGGGATGATGGCCGCCGCCCGCGGCGACGTGGTGGACGCGGCGCGCTGGTACCGCGCGGCCGCCGAGGCCGGGTCCCGCAACGGCGCCTTCAACCTCGGGCTGCTGCTGGCCCGCGAGGGGAGCGAGCCGGAGGCGGCCGTGTGGTGGACGCGGGCGGCCGACGCGGGGCACGGGCGGGCGGCGCTGCGGCTGGCCCTGGTCTACGCGCGTCGGGGTGAGCTGGCGGAGGGGCAGCGGTGGGCGGACCGGGCGGTGACGCTGGGGCCTGCGGAGGTCTCGGAGCGGGCGGCTCGACTGCGGGACGCTCTGCTGGAGGAACTGTCGGCGTAGCAGCCCGGCGGCGGGCCGACCGCCCTGGGAGCTGCGCCCAGACCCCCCTTCGCCCTGGACGGCCTCGTCCTCGGACGCGGGGACGGGCTGAAAATCCGGGCCTGCGCCGGGCCCGCCGTAAGCGATTTGCCTCTGGCCGCGTGCTTCACGTAATGTTGCGTTCACCGACGCGGGGTGGAGCAGCTCGGTAGCTCGCTGGGCTCATAACCCAGAGGTCGCAGGTTCAAATCCTGTCCCCGCTACTGAAGGCCGAGGGCCGGAATCCAGTGAATGGATTCCGGCCCTCGGTGTTTCCCTGCCTTTGGCGTTTCGAGCGGCTGGTTACGCGGCCGCGCAGTTCGGGCAGATGCCGCGGTACGTGACCTCGACGTCCGAGACGGTGAAGCCGAAGCGCTCCGTGTCGGGGAGGTCGGCGAGCGGGTTGCCGCTCGGGTGGACGTCGCGGATCGCGCCGCACTGGGCGCAGACCAGGTGGTGGTGCGGCCGGTGGGCGTTCGGGTCGTACCGCTTGGCGCGCTTGTCGGTGGAGACCTCGAGCACCTCGCCGAGGGAGACCAGCTCACCCAGGGTGTTGTAGACGGTCGCGCGGGAGATCTCGGGCAGCTTGGCGACGGCCCGGGAGTGGACCTCGTCGGCGGTCAGATGCACATGCTCGCCGTCGAGAACCTCGGCCACGACGCGCCGCTGCGCGGTCATCCGCCATCCGCGTCCGCGCAGCCGTTCCAGAAGGTCGCTCATGAAATCCAGCCTAACAGCAGGGGGACCATTTTCCGAACAGGTGTGAGTTTGGATCGCTTCTGGAGTTGGACTTAGTCCAATGTATTTTTCTGGCCCCCTGCGAGGTCACGCGGGCACGTGCTGCCGTGCCGGTGCCCAGCAGCGGATGATGTCGCGGACGGAGACGATGCCGACCGGCTCGCCCCGGTCGAGGACGATGAGATGGCGGAAGCCGCCGTGGGCCATGGCGCGGGCCGCCTCCTCCAGCGTCCAGGACGGGGCGGCGAAGACGACCTCGTTGGTGGTGTGGTCGTGGGCGCGCTCGATGTCGGGGCTCTGGCCGAGGCCGACGGAGTTGAGGATGTCGCGTTCGGTGAGGATGCCGATACCGCCGGCGTCGGGGTCGAGGACCAGGGCCGCGCCGACACGACGGGCGGACATCAGGGCTGCGGCCTGGCGGAGTGTATGGGTGGGGCCGATGGTCAGAACCACCGTGCTCATGGCGTCGCGGACGAGCATGGACTTCAGCCACCTCCAAAGGAATCCACTTGGTTCCGGCCCGGCGCCGGAGGCGCCTATGGGAACTTCACAAGTTCACAAGTGGGGGGACTCCCAGAGTCGCAGGTAAAGCGGGAGTCAACAAGAGGGCGCGTGCGGCCAATTGAGGGCGCACGCGCTCATCTGTGCTTTTGCACGTGCGCCTCAGTAGCGCTCGTTGAGATAACCCAGCAACTCGTCGTGCAGCAGGCCGTTCGACGCGGCCGCGTTGCCGCTGTGCGGGCCCGGGCGGCCGTCCAGGCCCGTGAAGGTGCCGCCGGCCTCGGTGACGATGATCGTGTTGGCGGCCATGTCCCAGAGGGAGAGCTCCGGCTCGGCGCAGATGTCGACCGAGCCCTCGGCGACCATCATGTACGGCCAGAAGTCGCCGTACGCGCGCGTGCGCCACACCTCGCGGGTCAGGTCCAGGAAGCCGCCCAGCCGGCCCTGGTCCTCCCAGCCGGACAGGGAGGAGTACGCGAACGAGGCGTCCGCCAGCTTCGCGACGCGGGAGACCTGCAGACGGGAGGCGGAGGAGAGGCTGCGGCCGGTGAAGGCGCCGTGGCCCTTCGCGGCCCACCAGCGGCGGCCCAGAGCGGGGGCGGAGACGACGCCGACGACGGGCTGGAAGCCGGTCTCGCCCGCCTCCATCAGGGAGATCAGGGTGGCCCACACCGGGACACCGCGTACGTAGTTCTTGGTGCCGTCGATCGGGTCGACCACCCAGCGGCGGGGGCCCGTGCCCTCCAGGCCGTACTCCTCGCCGAGGACCGCGTCGCGGGGGCGGGCGCGCTGGAGCTGGCCGCGGATGAGCTCCTCCGCCGCCTTGTCCGCTTCGGTCACCGGGGTCATGTCCGGTTTCGTCTCGACCTTGAGGTCGAGCGCCTTGAAGCGGGACGTCGTTGCCGCGTCGGCGGCGTCCGCGAGGACGTGGGCGAAACGGAGATCGTCGAGGTAGTCCGGCATGGAACGAACGCTATCCGGCGAGGTCGCGCTGCGGCCACCAGGCCATGCTCACGGTTTGGCGGCACATTGCCGCCGTCGGGGCGGGCACACGGCGGCCGCGGGGCGCCCCCGCGTGCGCTCGCGAACCCTTGACAGTGCCCCTGTGCGCGTCAAATCTGGGCGCAGAGCCGCTCGCCCCAGGGAGGCGATGATGCCTGCAGCGCGGGAATCCCTACTGGACGCCGCGTACACGGCGCTGGCGCGCCGACCGTGGTCCGCCGTACGGATGGTGGACGTCGCTTCGGCCGCCGGAGTGTCCCGGCAGACCCTCTACAACGAGTTCGGCAGCAAGGAGGGGCTCGCCAGGGCGCTCGTGAGAAGGGAGGCGGACGGCTACCTCGCCGGTGTCGAACGTGCGCTCGCCACGCACAGCGACGCCCGCGACCGGCTCACCGCGACGGCTGAATGGACCGCGTCGACGGCGCGCGAGAACGCACTCGTACGGGCCATGCTGACCGGCTGCTGGAGTGAACGGCTGCCCTCGCCGACGCTGTCCGCGGTGCCGTCCTCCTCGGTGGTGCCGGCACAGCGGCGGGCGGACGGCCCGCTGCCGTCGCCCGGCGACTTCGTGGCGATCGTCCGGGACCGGGCCGTGGCGGTGCTGTCGAAGCCGGGGGCGGTCAAGTCGGACACGGCGGATCTGGCGCGCTCCTGCGAGCTGGTGGTACGGCTGGCCCTGTCCTGCGTGGCGGCGCCGCCGGGGGAGGGCGGGGTGGCGGACCTGGTCCGCACGGCCCTGCCCGGCAGGCGGTGTGACGGGTCGTAGGGCCGACGCGTCCCCTTGATGTTCTTCTTCGCGGCCGGGAGGCGAGCCGCGCGCCCGTTGTCTCGAAGTGACCGGTCCCGAAGCCCACTTCGGCGGGCGAGCGGTCGCACGGAGGTCGACCGCACGCTGGGGGAACGGGAGTTGGACCTAGTGGGCGGACCCGGAGAGCTGGAGGCCGATCACGCCCACGATGACCAGGCTGATCGAGACGAGCTTCAGCGTCGACACCAGGTCGCCGAGGAAGATCATGCCGTAGATCGCGGTGCCCGCCGCGCCGATGCCGGTCCACACCGCGTAGGCGGGGCCGACGTCCAGCTTCCTCAGGGAGAGGGTGAGGAGGCCGAAGCTGCCCAGGGCGAAGACGCAGAACGCGATCGTCGGCCACAGGCGGGTGAAACCGTGGGAGAGCTTGAGGCACACGGCGAAACCCGTCTCGAGCAATCCGGCCACCACTACCAGCAGCCACGCCATGTGCTGTCCTCACGTATGTCCGGCTCGGTGCGATTATGCACTTACCGGGCCGGCGGCCCCACAAACACCGCGGAGGTCAGTCGCCCTCCTTGCGCTCCCGAGTGGACAGCAGCCGGCGCAGCGAATAGAGCCGGGCCGGGTCCGCGTGGCCCTCGGCCACCCAGGCGTCCAGCGCGCAGTCCGGCTCGTCGTGACTGCAGGCGCGCGGGCAGCCCTCCGTGCCCCGTTCCAGGTCGGGGAAGGCGTGGATGACGCGGGACGGGTCGATGTGGGCGAGGCCGAAGGACCGCACGCCAGGCGTGTCGATCACCCAGCCGTCGTCGTCGCTGAGCGGGAGCGCCAGCGCCGAGGTGGTGGTGTGACGGCCACGGCCCGTCACCGCGTTCACATGGCCCGTCAGCCGCCGCCGGTCCTCCGGTACCAGCGCGTTGACCAGGGTCGTCTTGCCGACGCCCGAGTGGCCGACGAACGCCGTGACCCTGCCGTCGAGTTGCTCGCGCACCCGGGCCGCCGCGTCGCCGCTCTCCAACTCCTCGCGGCTGGTGACGACATAGGGGATGTCCAGGTCGCCGTAGAGCTCCAGGAGTTTGTCGGGCGGGGCGAGGTCCGCCTTGGTCATGACCAGGAGGGGTTCCAGGCCGCCGTCGTACGCCGCGACCAGGCAGCGGTCGATGAGGCGCGGGCGGGGTTCCGGGTCGGCCAGGGCGGTGACGATGGCGAGTTGGTCGGCGTTGGCGACGACCACGCGCTCGTACGGGTCGTCGTCATCGGCGGTGCGGCGCAGCACCGAGGTGCGTTCCTCGATGCGGACGATGCGCGCGAGGGTGTCCTTCTTGCCGGACAGATCGCCGACGAGGGCCACCCGGTCGCCGACGATCGCCGCCTTCCGGCCGAGTTCGCGGGCCTTCATCGCCAGCACGATCCGGTCCTCGACGAGACACGTCAGACGGCCCCGGTCGACGGTGAGGACCATGCCCTCGGCGGCGTCCTCGTGCTTGGGCCGGATGTTGGTGCGCGGCCGGTTGCCCTTGCGGTTCGGGCGGCTGCGGATGTCGTCCTCGTCGGTGTGCTTGCCGTAGCGGCGCATGACTGGTCCTTGCCGTTCTCTACGCCCCGAGCATCCCGGCCCACATGTCGGGGAAGTCCGGCAGGGTTTTCGCCGTCGTCGCCACGTTCTCGATCTGCACGCCCTCGACCGCGAGGCCGATGATCGCGCCGGCCGTCGCCATACGGTGGTCCTCGTACGTGTGGAAGATCCCGCCGTGCAGCTTGCGCGGGCGGATGTGCAGACCGTCGGCGGTCTCGGTGACGTCACCGCCGAGCTCGTTGATCTCCTTGGTGAGCGCGGCCAGCCGGTCCGTCTCGTGCAGCCGCAGGTGGGCCACTCCGCGGAGGGTGGAGGGGGAGTCCGCGAGGGCCGCGACCGCGGCGATGCCCGGGGTCAGCTCGCCGACCTCGCTCAGATCCACGTCGATACCGTGGACCGAGCCCGCCCCGGTGAACTCCAGGCCGTACTCGGTCAGTTCGCAGGAACCGCCCATGTCGGTGAAGATCTCCCGCAGCTTGTCGCCGGGCTGTGTGGTGCGGGACGGCCAGTCGGGGATCACGATCTTGCCGCCGGTCACCAGGGCGGCCGCCAGGAACGGCTGCGCGTTGGACAGGTCCGGCTCGATGGTCAGGTCCCGGCCGAGCAGCGCGCCCGGCGTCACCCGCCACACGTTGGGCTCACCGCCCGACTCCGGGGTGTCCACCTGCGCGCCCACCGCGCGCAGCATGTCGACGGTCATGCGGATGTGCGGCAGGGAGGGCAGGGAGCTGCCGACGTGACGGACCTCGACGCCCTGGTTGAAGCGCGGGCCGGAGAGCAGCAGGGCGCTCACGAACTGGGAGGACGACGAGGCGTCGATCTCCACGGAGCCGCCGTCCAGGGCGCCCCCGCCGTGCACAGTCAGCGGCAACGCGCCACGGCCGTCGTCGTCGATACGGGCGCCGAGCACGCGCAGGGCGTCGATGACACCGTTCAGGGGGCGCTCGTACGACCTCGGGTCGCCGTCGAAGCGGATGGGGCCGTCGGCGAGGGCGGCCACCGGGGGCAGGAAGCGCATCACGGTGCCGGCGTTGCCGACGTCGACCGTGGCCGGGCCGTGCAGGCCCGTCGGGAGGACCCGCCAGGTCTCGCCGGTGCCGTCGGGGCCCACGCCCTCCTCGATGCCTACGCCCATCGCGCGCAGGGCGCCCGCCATCAGGAGGGTGTCGCGGGAGCGGAGGGGGCGGCGCAGCCAGCCCGGTTCGCTGGCGAGAGCCGCGAGTACCAGGGCGCGGTTGGTGACCGACTTGGACCCCGGTACGTGGACCGTCGCGTCGACGGCTCCGCTCGCGAGGGGGGCGGGCCAGAGGGCGGTGTGTGCGGGGTTTGTGGCCATGGGGCCACTTTATAAGCAGCGGGTTGTGCAGGTCGTTGTACAGGTGGGGCGCCGTGGGGGCTGATCGCGCCCCGCGGCGGAGCCGCTGATCGACACCGCCCCGCGCCCCTTTGATGCGCCCCTTCGGGGCTGCATCACATCTCCAGCAGCCAGCGCCCCCCGCCTATCAGCGAGCACAGGCTCACCGCGTGGAACAGGAACAGCCACAGCCCCGCCGGGACATGCGTCAACCGTGAAAGCTGGTCGGCGTCCGAGTCGCCCGCGCCGCCGCGACTCCGTTTCGCCTGGAGTTCGAAGGCCGGGCGTACCCCGCCCACCAGCAGGAACCACACCACCGCGTACGCGAACGCCGCCTGTACCTGCGGTCCCGCCAGCCACGACACCAGCAGGAACGTGCCCCCCGTCAACACGACCGTCAGAGCGCCGTACGCGTTGCGGATCATCACCAGCATGGCGACCAGCAGGGCCGTTGCCAGCCACAGCAGCAGGGTGATGTGGCCGACGGCGAGCAGGGCCGCGCCGCCCAGGCCGAGGAGCGGGGGAGCGGTGTAGCCCGCGGCCGCGGTGAGGATCATGCCGAGGCCGTGCGGCTTGCCGCGGCTGACGGTGAGGCCGCTGGTGTCGGAGTGCAGCCGTATGCCCGTCAGCTGTCGGCCGGTGAGCAGGGCGATCAGGCCGTGGCCGCCCTCGTGGGCGATGGTGACGGCGTTGCGCGAGATGCGCCAGACGTTGTGCGGGACGACCACCGCCAGCGCGGCGATCAGGGTCGCGATCACCACCCAGAGGTCGGGGTCGGGCTGGCTGCCGGAGACCTGGTCCCAGAGGGAGGCCAGCGAGGCGGATGCGGTGGTGTCCATGTTGGGCAGGAGCTCCCTCGGGTCTCGTCGAATCTGGCAGTGTGGCACGTATGTGCGGACGGTATGCAGCGAGTCGCAGGCCCGAGGATCTCGCAGGAATCTTTGAGATCGAGAAGTGGGAACCCGAGGAGACCCTCGCGCCCGACTACAACGTGGCCCCCACCAAGGAGGTCTACGCAGTCCTGGACCGCCCTCTCAAGGACGCCGAAGACCCGCGGCCGGTTCGGCAGCTGCGCAAGCTGAAGTGGGGCCTGGTGCCGTCCTGGTCGAAGACCCCGGAGGGCGGGGCGCGGATGATCAACGCCCGTGCCGAGACCGTCCACGAGAAGCCGTCGTACAAGCGGGCCTTCACCTCCCGCCGCTGCATCATCCCCGCCGACGGCTACTACGAGTGGGTCACCGGCAAGGGCGAGCGGGACCTGGAGGTCGAGGGGAAGAAGAAGCGGCCACGCAAGCAGCCGTACTTCGTGCTGCCCGCCGACGGGTCGGTCTTCGCGATGGCCGGGCTCTACGAGTTCTGGCGGGACAAGACGCTGCCGGACGACCACCCGCAGGCCTGGTGGGTGACCTGCTCCGTGATCACGACCGAGGCGGAGACGACACCCCTCGCCGTCGCCCCGGCCGAGGGCCCGCACGCGCTCGCCGACATCCACCCCCGGATGCCGCTGATGCTCACCCCGGACCGCTGGGACGCCTGGCTCGACCCCTCGCGCACCGTCCCCGAGGACCTGCGGTCGCTGCTGGAGCCGCCGCCCGCCGGGCTGATGCGCGCCTACCCCGTCTCCACCGCCGTCAGCAACGTCCGCAACAACGGACCGGAGCTGCTGAAGGAACTCGAAGGCCCCGAAGAAGGCACACTTTTCTGATGTGACAGACCTGACAGAAGTGACACAGGACGTCGAGACCGATGCCGGTCCGGCCCGCATCACCTGGCGCCACGCAGCGCAGCCTCGGCTCGTCCTCGCCGTCGGTCACGGCGCCGGCGGCGGCATCGAGGCACGGGACCTCCAGGCCCTCGCCCAGACCCTGCCCGGCCACGGAGTGACCGTCGCCCTCGTCGAGCAGCCCTGGCGGGTGGCCGGCAAGAAGCTGGCCCCCGCCCCGAAGACGCTCGACCTCGGCTGGCGCGGGATCTGGCCGGCGCTCGCCGGGCCCGGACTGCCGGTGATCTCGGGCGGACGCAGCGCGGGAGCCCGCGTCGCCTGTCGTACGGCCGTCGAGCTCGGCGCCCATGCCGTCCTCGCCCTCAGCTTCCCGCTGCACCCGCCGGGCAGGCCCGAGAAGTCCCGCGCCGAGGAGCTGCTCGGATCCGGGGTGCCCACCCTCGTCGTACAGGGCGGGAACGACCCCTTCGGAAAGCCCGAGGAGTTCCCGAAGGGGGCGTACGAACTGGTCGAGGTGGACCACGGCGACCACGGGTTCGCCGTGCCCAAGCGGGCGGAGATCACGCAGGAACAGGCGCTGGAGATCATCACGGACGGTGTCACCCAGTGGACCGTGTCACTCGGGTGACGGCGGGGAATGCCGCGCGGGCGGCCACTGTTGAGGCGGACAGAAGTGCTGGATACCAGCACCGATCGTCGTGGGAGAGGAAGTCCGCCGCATGGGTTCGACCGTATGCCCGAGCCGCAGCAGCCGCACTGACCTGGACTGGACGGTGCTGACTGCGGCCAAGACCACCCCTATTCGAGGGGCGGCGGGGACGGGTCGTCGTCTATCCTCCGATTCTGGTGACACCGGTTTCGGTGCTGCCCGGAATCTTGAGGAGGTGGGTCCGGTCACTGGGATCGACGCAGGGACCGACAACGGCCAGGCGGAGCTGCCCGAGGGCCAGGGCATCAGCGCGGAGTCGACGGCGGAGCGCAGCGCGCGCTTCGAGCGGGACGCGCTCGAATTCCTCGACCAGATGTACTCGGCCGCCCTGCGCATGACGCGCAACCCGGCCGACGCCGAGGACCTGGTGCAGGAGACGTATGCCAAGGCGTACGCGTCCTTCCACCAGTTCCGCGAAGGCACCAATCTCAAGGCGTGGCTGTACCGGATCCTCACCAACACCTTCATCAACTCGTACCGCAAGAAGCAGCGTGAACCCCAGCGCTCCGCGGCCGAGGAGATCGAGGACTGGCAGCTCGCCCGCGCCGAGTCGCACATGTCGACCGGTCTGCGCTCCGCGGAGTCGCAGGCGCTCGACCACCTGCCCGACTCGGACGTGAAGGAAGCACTCCAGGCGATCCCCGAGGAATTCCGCATCGCCGTGTACCTCGCCGATGTCGAGGGCTTTGCGTACAAGGAGATCGCGGACATCATGGGGACACCCATCGGTACGGTGATGTCCCGGCTGCACCGGGGCCGCCGTCAGCTGCGCGGCATGCTCGAGGACTACGCGCGCGAGCGCGGACTGGTCCCGGCCGGCGCCGGAGAGTCGGACGAAGCGAAAGGCTCGGGCTCATGAGCTGCGGAGAGCCGCACGAGACGGACTGCAGTGAGGTCCTCGACCATCTCTACGAGTTCCTCGACAGTGAGATGCCGGACGTCGATCGCGACAAGTTCAAGCAGCACTTCCAGGAGTGCTCGCCGTGCCTGGAGAAGTACGGCCTGGAGCAGGCCGTGAAGAAGCTGGTCAAGCGGTGCTGCGGCCATGACGACGTACCGACCGACCTGCGTGCGAAGGTGCTCGGGCGGCTCGACCTGATCCGCTCCGGACAGGCCGTCCCCGAGCACGACATCACCGCGGCCCCGCAGGAGTCCTGAACTCCCTCCGGGCCTTCGTCCGGAATGCCTGGAACGGGCTGTCGTCACTCGAACGTGCTAATCCGCGGTTCATAAGCCCGCGGACGCCCCCCGGTCCGCCCTAGTCTCCTCACCCGGAGCAGGTTCGGCCGGGAGGAGCGTGATGGAGGCGGTTCCGGCACGGGCACGCGCCTACGTCGCCTGTACGGTCCTCGGCGCGCTTCTCTGCCTGCTTCCGCTGCCCGCCGTCCACACCTCCTGGCGGGCGGTCGCCCTGCTCGCCCTGCTGTACGCCGGCTGTGAGCAGGCCGCCGCCCGATGGCGCTTTGCCGGAACGTTCTACCCGGTGCTGCTCGCCGGGGCCTTCCTGCTGCCACCCCCGGCCGCCGCGCTGGTCGCGCTGCCGGGGGCGTTGCTGTCCCGGGTCGAGCAGCGGCCGCGCCGGCTGCGGCGGAGCTGGCGGGCCGCCCAGCTGGTCCTTGGCGTGTGGGCCGCGGGCCGGGTGCACTGGTCGCTCGGCGGGCGGGACGCGGTCGTCGGCTCCGACTTCCCGTACGCACTCGTGCCCGCGGGTGCCGCGGTACTGGCCTTCTGCCTGGTGCTGACCGCCCTCGACGGCGGGATCCGCGCGCTGGCCGAGCGGGTGCCGGTACGGCGGGCCTGGCGCGGGCTGTTCGTACGATCCCTCGCGCCGGTGGTCGTGCACGGTCTCGCCGGGCTGATGATGGCCGTCCTGTGGCGCAGCCCGTACGGCCCCGTCGCCGCGCTGCTGGTGCTGCTGCCGATGTGCGTGTCCTGGTGGGTGTTCACGCAGTACCACCGGGAGCGCGCCGCCCACCAGGCGACGATCCGGGCGCTGGTGCAGGCCGTCGACATCAAGGACGAGTACACCCGCGGCCACAGCGAGCGGGTCGGCCAGGCCTCCATGATGATCGCCCGGGAACTCGGCATGGACGACGAGCGCGTCGAGGTCCTGCGGTTCGCCGGGATCCTGCACGACGTGGGCAAACTCGGCGTGCCCACACGGCTGTTGAGGAAGGACGGGCCGCTGACTCCGGAGGAACGCCGGGTGATCGAGCTGCATCCCGAGTACGGCCACGAAATGGTGCGCGGAATCGGTTTTCTGGGCGAGGCCCGGGCCGCCGTGCTGCACCACCACGAACGCCTGGACGGCAGCGGCTACCCGTACGGACTGCGTGGCAGCCAGATCCCCGAATCCGCACGCGTGGTGGCCGTCGCTGACGCCTTCGACGCGATGACGTCCACGCGCTGCTACCGGCGCGCCCGGCCCGTCCCGGTCGCCCTGGAGGAGCTGGAGCGGTGTGCGGGGGCGCAGTTCGACCCCCGCATGGTCGCGGCACTGGTACAGGCGCTCGCCCGTTCCGGCTGGCATCCCGCGGTCACCGCGGAGGAGCAGCCCCGCCTGCCCGCACCCACCGCGGCCGTCTCCAGCCGGCCGGGAGCCCGCGGTTGAGCGCCCGGCGCTCGGCGGGGAGCAGCCCCGGCGCGGCCGTTTCCAGCGGGCCGGGGGCCCCGGGACGGGCGCCGGCGGTCGGGGGGAGCACTCCCGCGTGTACGCACCTGCCGAGGCCGTCTCCAGCCGGCCGGGAGCCCGCGGATCGGCGCCCGGCGGTGGCGGTGGCGCAGCCCCGGCTGTCCGCAGCCGCCGCGGCCGTTTCCCGTGGGCCGGGAGCCCTGGTGTCCGCAGCCGGTGCGGCCGTTTCCGGCGGGCCGGGGGTACGCGGATGAGCGCTCGGTCGTGGCGGTGGCGCAGCCTCGACTGCGCGTGCCCGCGGCGGTCGTCTCCAGCCGACCGCCTGGTAGTCGCGGGGGAGTACCCCCGTCCACCAGCACCCGCCGTGGTCGTCAACCGCAGGCCCGGAGACCCCGGATGAGCGCCCGGCAGCCGCTGACGCTTCTCATTCACGCCTGCGCTGCCCTCCTCGCCGCCGTCTCCCTCGCCGTCACCCACCACACCGGCCTGGAGGAGCGCCCCACCGCCCTCGCCTTCGGGCTGCTCGTCACCGTCGGCGAGCTCAGCCGCTGGACCGGCGCCCGGGTCAGGGAGGCCGCGCCGCTCGGGGCCGCCGGTGCGATGTCGTACGCCCTGCTCGGAGAGGACGCCGGGCAGCCCACCCACCACGGCGTCACCCAGGTCGTCGCCGTCGTCCTCGCCGCCGCCCTCATCGGCAGCGTCCCCCACATCGCTTTCGGACGCGGACCGGTGCTCGACCATCTCGCGCGGCGCGTGCTCACCGTCGGATTCGCCGCCGTCTGCTTCCAACCCCTGTACCTCCGGGGAGCGTTCGGCGAATGGCACGGCCCCGCCTACGCCCTGCTGCTCCTCGCCCTCCTCGCACTCACCGCGCTGTGCGACGCCGTGCTCGCCGCCGCACTCGCCCACTCCCGTACCCGGTGGCCCTTCGGGCCGCTGCTGCGGGACGAACTGCACGCCCTCCTCGGCATCGGCTCCGCCGTGTGCGCCACCGGCGCGGTGATGGCCCTCGCGGTCGCCGTCGTCGGACTGTGGGCGCTGCCCGTGTTCTCGCTGCCGCTGCTGCTGACCCAGCTGTCCTTCAAGCGGTACGCGGCCGTGCGGACCACCTACCGGCAGACCATCACCTCCCTCGCCCGCGCCACCGAGATCGCCGGGTACACCCCCGCCGGGCACGCCCGCCGGGTGGCCGCCCTCAGCCGTGCCGTCGGACGTGACCTCGGACTCACCCGGCCCGAACTGACCGTGCTGGAGTACGCCGCCCTCATGCACGACATCGGCCAGCTCAGCCTCGTCGACCCGGTGCCGGCGGGCGCCACCGCCGGACTGCCCACGGCCGAGCAGCGCCGCATCGCCCTGCTCGGCGGGGCCGTCGTACGCCAGACCGGGGTCGACCCGGCGGTCGCCGTGGTCGTCGAGCGGCAGGCCGACCCCTACCGGGAGCAGCCGCTCGCCGCCCGGATCGTGCGGGCCGTCAACGCATACGACGAGAAAGCACGCGACGCAGGGCCCGGCGGGCCCCTCACGGCACTGGAGGAGCTGCGGCTCGCCACCGCCGGGGACTATGCGCCCGAAGTGGTGGAATCGCTGGCCCGGGTCCTTGCACGGGACTGTCTGACCCTGCCTGTGGCTGGGTAACCCATGGGTAATGAGCGCCCTTCCAGCCGTACGTGGTTGGATGCGAATGAGAGGGTGTGTCCGGGGGCAGCACTAGCCAGCCCACTCCACGGAACTGGCAGGGAATCGTGAGGATCTTCGGCAAGGGACGGCACCGGCCCTCCGCCTCCTGGCGGCAGGCCACCGACCGCGCGTTCACGCTGATCGGCGACGGCCGGTACGAGGACGCGGGTGCTCTGCTGACACGTGCCGCCGACCTGGAACCCTGGCTCTCCGAGTCCTGGTTCAACCTCGCCCTGCTGCACAAGTTCCGGCACGACTGGGAGCAGGCCCGCGCGGCAGGCCTGCGCGCCGTCGCGCTGCTCGACCGGGAGACCGGCGCCCCCGACTGGTGGAACGTCGGCATCGCGGCCACCGCCCTGCAGGACTGGCCGCTGGCCCGGCGGGCCTGGCAGGCGTACGGGCTGCGGGTGCCGGGGGCTGCCGCGGCGAGCGGTGAGCCGGTCGGGATGGAGCTGGGCAGCGCCGCTGTCCGGCTGTCCCCGGAGGGGGAGGCCGAGGTGGTGTGGGGGCGGCGGCTGGACCCCGCGCGTATCGAGGTGCTGTCGATTCCGCTGCCGTCCTCCGGGCGGCGCTGGGGTGAGGTCGTGCTGCACGACGGGGTGCCCCATGGTGAGCGCACCACGACCGCCGGGCATGCCTACCCCGTGTTCGACGAGATCGAGCTGTGGGCGCCGTCGCCGGTGCCGACGTGGGTGGTGCTGCTCGAAGCCGCCACCGAGGCGGATCGGGATGCGTTGGAGCAGCTGGCCGCGGACGCGGGGTTTGCTGCGGAGGACTGGTCGTCGTCGGTTCGGTTGTTGTGCCGGATGTGTTCGGAGTCGCGGATGCCCTCCGATGAGGGTGACGGGGAGCATCTTGATCCCCATGACCACAGTGAGCCGGGGCATCCGGGGCCGCTGGGCCATCGGACCGATGGGCAGCTTTGGGTGCCAGAACGGGAGTGTGGGGTGGCGGCCCCGGCTTCTCTGGTCAGGGGTTTGTTGGACGGGTGGGTTGCCGATAGCCCTGACTCTCGGGACTGGCGGGATCTCGAAGAGGTGTGCTGAGGATCGCGGCCGGGTGCGGGTTCGTCGTGGCTGGTCGCGCAGTTCCCCGCGCCCCTTGAGGGGCGCTACCCGTACCCTGTAGCAGCAACTTCACCCCTTGGTTTGGTTTAGGAAGGCATACGTCGGTCATGGCGCAGCAGGACACCGATCAGCAGCACGTGGGCGTGCTTCCCGTGGACGACGACGGCTTCGTCATCGACACCGAGGAGGCCGAGGAGCGCGAGAACGCCTGGCGCGCGGCCGGGACCTCGCGGCCCATCACCGTCGTCGGGAACCCGGTGCTGCACAAGGAGTGCAAGGACGTCACCGAGTTCGGTGAGGAGCTGCAGCAGCTGGTCGCGGACATGTTCGCCTCGCAGCGCACCGCCGAGGGCGTGGGCCTGGCCGCCAACCAGATCGGCGTCGACCTGAAGGTCTTCGTCTACGACTGCGGCGACGACGAGGGCGTCCGGCACGTCGGTGTCGTCTGCAACCCCAAGCTGGTCGACCTGCCCGCCGAGCGGCGCCGCCTGGACGACAGCAACGAGGGCTGCCTGTCCGTACCCACCGCGTATGCGCCGCTGGCCCGTCCCGACTACGCCGAGGTGACCGGCCAGGACGAGAAGGGCAACCCGATCAAGGTCCGCGGCACCGGCTACTTCGCCCGCTGCCTGCAGCACGAGACCGACCACCTGTACGGCTATCTGTACATCGACCGCCTGTCCAAGCGTGAGCGCAAGGACGCGCTCAGGCAGATGGCCGAGAACGAGCCGCGCTACCCCGTCGTCTCGAACGACTGAGGCCACCCGGGCTGGTCAGGCAGCCGCCTCGGGGCCTCTGAAGGTGCGCCGGTAGGCGTTCGGGGTCGTTCCGATCGCCTGGACGAACTGGTGGCGCAGCGCGGCCGCGTTGCCGAATCCCGCGCGGCCCGCGATCGCGTCCACCGTCTCGTCCGTCCCCTCCAGCAACCGCTGGGCCAGCAGCACGCGTTGCCGCAGGATCCACCGGTAGGGAGTCGTCCCCGTCTCCTGCTGGAAGCGGCGGGCGAAGGTGCGCGGCGACATGTGGGCGCGATCGGCGAGCTGCTCGACCGTGACCTCCTCGTCGAGGTGCCGTTCCATCCACACCAGCACCTCGGCGACCGTGTCGCCGTGCGTGCGGGGCAGCGGGCGCTCGATGTACTGCGCCTGCCCGCCGTCCCGGTGCGGCGGCACCACCATCCGCCGGGCGATCTTGTTCGCGACCTCCGGGCCCTGCTCCTTGCGCACGATGTGCAGACAGGCGTCGATGCCGGCGGCGGTGCCCGCCGAGGTGATCACCGGGTCCTCGTCCACGTACAGGACGTCGGGCTCGACCGTCAGCTGCGGGTACGCCCGCGCCAGCTCCTCCGCGTGGTGCCAGTGCACGGCACAGCGCCGGCCGTCGAGCAGCTTGGCCGCGGCGACCACGAAGACACCGGAGCAGACGCTGAGGATCCGGGCGCCCCGGTCGGCCGCGCGCCGCAGGGCGTCCAGGAGCTCGGGCGGGAACTCCCGGGTCTCGAAGCAGGCGCCGGCCGGCACGGCGATGAGGTCGGCCTCCTCCAGCCGCTCCAGACCGTGCTCGACGTTCATGGAGAAACCGGCGCGGGTGCTCAGCACCGGCCCCTCGGCCGAGGCGACCGCGAAGTCGTAGACGGGCAGTCCGTCGTCGCTGCGGTCGATGCCGAACACCTCGCAGACGACGGCCAGTTCGAAGGGGTTCACACCGTCCAGGACGACGGCGGCGACGTTCTGCAGCATGCCACCAGTGTGCCTCGCCATTGGCAGTATTTCGAGGGTCTACGGCAGTCCTGCCACTGTTTGTCAGGAGCTATCGGCGTGACAGTGGTGTCCATGGATACGGCACACCTCGAAGGACTGATCGGAATGCTGACCGTTCTCGCCATCCTCGTTCTCCTGGTCCTCCCGTCCGTGCTCGGTATCGCGCGCGACCGTCGCATCGACCGGCAGATCCGCGAGGCCGAGCAGGGCCGCGGGGAAGCCGAGGGCCTCGGCCCCGCCGGGCGTCCCGCCCGTCGGCAGAGCTACTTCACCACCACGGTGACCCACCACTCCTGAATCCCCAGGCACGAGACCCGGCCGGGCTGGGCGGCGCACAGCGGCCGCGTGGACTCGAGCCGGGTCTTGCCGTCCGCCACGGCCTTGAAGGCGGCGCTCGCATCGCCCGGTTGCAGGACGAAGCCGCTGTTGGCGGCCTGCAGCACCGAGCCCTTCGCGGTGACCGGCTTCCAGGGCCGCTTCGCGGTTCCGTCCAGGCTGATCCGGACGGTGTCGCCCACCGCCAGACAGACGGTACGGCCGCTGTCGGCGGCACCGAGCGTCGACGCCGTCGTGCAGCCGCCCGAGCGGCCCGGCGTCGGGCTCGGCGGCGGGCTCTTCCTGGGTGTGGGGGAGGACGACACGTTGTTGCCGTCGCCGCCCTTGCCGCTGTCGGTCTGGTTGCCGCAGCCGGCCAGGGCGAGGGTGAGTGCCGCGAGGGCGAGGGTCGTGTGGCGGATCGTTCGGCGCATGGGGGGCCTCCTCTTCCCTGTGACGTGTGACGCACGGGTCCGGATCCACACCTGGGCCCCGTCCGCGAAGATCGCGGACGGGGCCCAGGGACGAACGGGATCGAACGGGATCAGCTGGTCGTGACGGCGGTGTCGTCGACGACGAAGCTGGTCTGGAGCGAGGAGTCCTCGACACCGCTGAACTTCAGGGTGACGGTCGAGCCCGCGAAGGAGCTCAGGTCGAAGGACTTCTGTACGTACCCGGAGGCGGCGTTGAGGTTCGAGTACGTCGCCAGGGTGGTCGAACCGGCGCTGACCGTCAGCTTGTCGTACGCGGTGGAGCCGGTCTCCGCGGTGTCGATGTGCAGGTAGAAGGTGAAGGTCGCCTTGCAGCCGCTCGGCACGGTCACCGACTGGGACAGCGTGTCGGTGTGCGAGGAGCCGTAGCCGTCCAGCCAGGCGTAGTACGAACCGGCGTGCGCCGACTCACTGGTGGAGTTGGTGATGACTCCGCTGGACGCGGTCCAGGTGGTGTTGCCCGACTCGAAGCCGGGGTTGCCGAGGAGCTGCGAGGAGGTGCAGCCGCCCCCGCCGCCGGAGCCGACGGTCCAGCTGAAGGAGGTCGAGCCGGAGGCGCCGGTCGAGTCCTTGGCGGTGACGGTGACCTGGTAGGTGCCCGCGGTGGACGCCGTACCGGAGATCAGGCCGCTGGAGCTGCTGATCGACAGCCCGGTCGGCAGGCCGCTCGCGCTGTAGGTGAGGGTCGCGCCCGCGCTGTCGCTCGCGCTGATCTGCAGGCTGACGGAGCTGCCGGTCGTCGTCGACTGGCTGCCGGGGTTGGTGACGGTCACCGTGTTGCCGGAGGTGCTGCCCGAGGTGAAGGCGGTGGTGCCGTTCGGGGTGCCCCAGCCGGTCGGGCCGTCGTAGCCGGTGCCCGCGGTGCAGAAGTACGACGGGGAGCAGGAGCCGTTGTTGCCGCTGGTCACGTCGTACAGGTTGCCGGTGTGGCTGTAGGGGTACTTCGCCGGGTAGTCGGTGGAACCCGGGGTGCCGGCCAGCGCGTACACGCCGGCGATGATCGGCGAGGAGGCGCTGGTGCCGCCGTAGACCGCCCAGCCGGAACCGCCGTAGGTGTCGTACACCGCGACACCGGTGGCCGGGTCGGCGACCGCGGAGACGTCGGCCTCCATGCGCTTGCTGCAGCCGCTGTCGGTCTGCCAGCTCGGCTTCGGGTCGTACGCGGAGCAGCCGGAGCCGGTGCCCTCGGTGGAGCTGGTGTGCCACACCGACTCGGTCCAGCCGCGGGAGTTGGAGGACGTGGACAGCGCCGTACCGCCGACCGCCGTCACGTACTGCGAGGTCGCCGGGTACTCGGCGCCGTAGGCGGAGTCACCGGCGGAGACGGTGATCGCGACACCCGGGTGCTTGAAGTACGAGGTGTCCTCGCTGGTCTGGGCCGAGGACTCGGAGCCGCCCCAGCTGTTGGAGACGAACTTGGCGCCGAGCGACACGGCCTCGTTCTCGGCGATGCCGAGGTCGGTGTCGTTCGCGGAGTTCGCCTCGACCAGGATGATGTTGCAGTTCGGGCAGACCGCGCTGACCATGTCGATGTCCAGCGCCTCCTCACCCGCCCAGCCGGTGTCGTTGGTGGGCAGCGAGGTCGTGGAACCGGTCTGGCTGACCTGCTTGAAGCAGCCGTTGGCCTTGGTGCAGGAGGACAGGCCGTACGTCGAGCGGTAAGTGGCCAGGTCCGACTCGGCGTTGGGGTCGTTGTAGGCGTCCACCACGGCGACCGTCAGGCCCGAGCCGCCCGTCGAGGGCAGGTTGTAGGCGCTGTGCAGGTTGGCCGGGGAGAGGCCGGAGGGCGCGGCGGCGGCGACCGCGGAGGCCAGCCGCTGCTTGATGTCGGTACGGCGCTGGGCGAAGCAGGACGCGTGACCCGGGGCGGCGGTGGCACACAGGTGCTGGGTCGGCACCTTCTGGCCGGCCTTGCCGGTCGAGTGGAACGTCTGCCGCTCGGGGGAGGTGAGGGCCTTGGCGTTCTGGGCGGTCCGGGTGGGGTGCGCGGCCACGGATGCGGCGTGCGCCGGTGCGGCCACGAGACCGGCGAGGCCGAGGGCGAGGGCGGGTATGGCGGTGGCCAGGAGTCTTCGCAGGCTCCGTCTGGGCTTCTCACGCATGGGCGTACTGCCTCCGTCGTTGGAGTGGGGTTCTCGACGCTGGTGGCAGGCCTGTGACGCGCGTAGCGGCGGCGGTGCGCGATGCCGTCATGGGCATGACACTTGGAACATCCTGTGCCGGTGTTGTGTGTACATGGCAGGACGGCCAGAAAGTAGCCGGAGGCGAGGAGCCCGGAACAGATGGGCCGGAAGAACTTTGCCGCTCCGTGGGAGGTCCATGGCCGTCCGATGGCGGCCCTATGGACGCTCCATGGACGAGTCCCGGCGAGGCCGGTCCAGCACGGTCAGCTCCGGCCACTGCGTCAGCCGGCGAGGCGACTTGACTTTGTATACGGACCAAGGCGCGAGTACGGGGTTGGGCCGCAGGACGAGGCTGAAGACGTCGGAGAGGCCGTGCGGTGCGTATACCCGCCACTGCCTGGTTGCCGAGCTCGATCTCGGGCGGGTGTTGCGCGTAGTTGTGGCGGGCGAGTTAGTGGTCGGGATCCTC
>NZ_JBFBBE010000146.1:0-21033 GCF_040682555.1 Streptomyces sp. NPDC051172 | reverse complement strand
GGGGGAGCGCCTCTGCGGCCCGGCGCCGCCCCCGCCGTACCAACGGCCGGGGGGGAGCGTCCGGGGCCGCCACACGGGCATACAGCGCGTTAAGCGGTCCCGGCGCGGTCATCAGAGGGCCGCCAGGGCGGCGCGGCGGTGCGCGTCGATCTCGGCACGACGGTGAACCGGGCACAGGATCTCGTACGACTCGCCGGCGTCCGCGTCCCATGCCGCGATCCCGCCCGTGCCCTCGCACGGGCAGTCGCCGTCCAGATCGACCAGGCCGTTGCGCGCGAGCGCCCCCTTGGACATCCCGTCGACCGAGACGCTCAGCGCCCCACCCTGCTCAGCGCGGACCAGCCGGAAACGCCGGGGGAACCGCTGCTCGTGACGCGCCTGGACCTGCGCCGTCAACCGCTCGTGCATGTCCAGCAGCCGCCACCCACGGAAGTACAGCGCCTGGCGCCGCATCTCCGCCTCACCCAGCCGCTCCGCACCCTGGACGATCCAGGCGCGGAACTGCTCCTTCGTGTGGTGGCGGCGCCCGTTCGGCATGTCCGACGCGTACAGCGCCACGGCCCGCTCAGCACCCGTCAGATCACTGACGTCAATGGGTGCGATGGCCTCGGCCTTGACCGCTTCGGCACGCCGTTCAGCGATGGTTCCAGGCATCATGGAGTTGCCCCTTAGAGGGTCAGGGAGCGGCTGTCTGCTTGGCGGTAGGAAGCCGCTCCTTGCTTTTCCTGGCATGACCAGGACTTTTCGCAGGTTTTCCACCCCAGTCGGGGCGGCCCTACTGCTGACTAGCTTGCACTAGTCTGCTGTGGCGCACAAGCCCTACGGAGTGGTGTGCACTAGTTCGCTGTGGTGGGTACGCTCAGGGCATGACTGTCACAGGAGGGCCCAAGCCCAAGGCGGTGCAGGTCGCAGACGCGCTTCGCGAGGACATCAAGCGCATGAAGCCTGGCGACAAGCTTCCGTCACAGCGAGAGCTGATCGAACGCTTCGGTTTCGCAAGCCAGACCATCCAAAACGCACTGGCCACGCTGAGGACTGAGGGGCTGGTCGTGTCCGCCGGAAACCTCGGTAACTTCGTCAGTGACGGGACCGTCCCACCAAGCGACGTGCACGAGGAGATCAATGAAATCCGCTCCTTGATTCAGGTGTTGGCTGAACGGGTGGAAGCACTCGAACAGCGCTCCACCGTGGCTGGTGCGTGATCTGCAACCAGCATGGGAGGAACGGAGCGTGTGGCGTAAGTGACATCGAGGGGGCGAGCGTGTGAGCTGGGGACATGTCCGGTGTCACCCCGGCGTCCCCTTCCCTGTCCCCAGGGGCAAGGCGCGAGACTCAGCGGGTAAGCACTCGGAGGAGGACGTATGAGCGACGACAGGCCCGCATGGGCGCGACGTATCGCGGCCGAGCGGGCGGCTCGCGACTGGTCCCAGCGAGACGCGGTGAAGGCCCTTCGGGCCCACTCCCAGGACGAGCTTCCCGCAGATGACAGCCTGATTCGGCAGTGGAAGCGGTGGGAGTCCGGGCAGATCCCCAACGAGTTCTATCGACCGCTCATCGCGGCCGTTTTCGGGACCGTGACGCACGCGCTCTTCCCCGCGCCGGCGCGGCGGGATGGGGACAAGGAGATCTTGGCGGCGAGTGGCATGGAGACGCTGGAAATCATGAGCCGCCTCAACCGGTCCGACGTGGATACGGCCACGCTCGATGCGTTGCGGATCACCACAGACCGGCTGTGCTCGGAGTACCCGTTCATGCCGAGCGAACAACTCCTCATTGAGGGCCGTCAGTGGCTCCGCCGTGTGGTTGAGCTCCACTCGAAGAGCCTCACCCTCACGCAGCACCGAGAGGTACTGGCGCTGTCTGGCTGGCTCGCTCTCCTCGTGGGCTGCGTGGAGTACGACACGGGTGACCGACACGCAGCCGAATCGACGCGCCGGGCCGCCCTCTCACTCGCGACGGAGGCGGATCACGCGGAAGTCGCCGGATGGGCACACGAAATGCGAGCCTGGTTCGCGCTCACCACTGGGGACTATCGGGGCGTCATCGCGGCGGCACAGGCCGGAACCGACGTCGCCGCTCACCAGGGCGTCGCCGTGCAGCTTGCAGCGCAAGAAGCCAAGGCGTGGGCCCGGCTCGGGGACCGGCGGCGGGTTGAGGTGGCACTCGACAGGGGACGCAGCCTGCTCGAAGGAATGCCCTACCCCGAGAACCTCGACAACCACTTCGTGGTGGACCCGGCGAAGTTCGATTTCTACGCCATGGACTGCTACCGCCTGGTGGGAGAGGACAAGCTGGCCCGGACACTCGCTCAGGAAGTCCTCCGAGCCGGTACCGACTTCGACGGTTCGGAGCGCTCGCCCATGCGGAACGCGGAAGCGCGCGTCACGCTGGGCGTGACTGCCGCACGGGAGGGAGACCTCGAACAGGCTCTCATCATGGGGGAGCGCGCCCTCGAAGGGGAGCGCCAGTCGGTCCCCTCACTCATCATGACCAGCCGGGAACTGGCAGCGGAGATGCGACGCCGGTACGCGTCGGAGCCTGCCGCTCAGGAGTACCTCTCGCACCTGCACGAGCTTGGGCAAGCGACGCCCGGGTTTCTGCCTCAGTAGCCATTGAGGGCAATGAGGACCGCCCTTCGGGCGGGCAACCCTCGGGGCGCCCACGGCGGGCGGGAGCTCCCGCCGCCCGGCGCCTGCGGGCCCCCTTCTCCAGGGGCGCTACTTCCGCTACCGCCGCTACCGTTCAGGTCAGAGCCGTGATCGAGGTAGCGGGAACGGGTAGCGGTAGCGGCTACGCCCGGGGTGGACTCTTAGAGGCGGGAGGTTCCGCCCACATTCCGCTGAGTCGCGACTCATCGGCACTCAACGCATCTCAGTGCAGGTCAGAAGGGGTGCGGCTGAGACGCTCATCGCCACTCACAGCGGACGGCGGTTCATCCGGCCGGTACGTCGTCGGGACCGAGTGAGCGCCCGCGTCTGTCCGAGGTGCGGATTTCTGCGTCACCGCGTCACCTGCGACACCCAACCCCTCTGACCTGCACGTTTCGGGTGACGCAGAGCGTTGGGTGTGCGTCAACGGTGACGCAGGCGTCCGTCAACGGTGACGCAGGTGACGCAGGTGACGCAGCGGTGACGCAGAATTCGCTGTCTGCGTCACCGCTGTATGTGCAGGTCACGGGGCGGTTTTCATGATCAGGTGACGCGGTGACGCAGAGCTTCCCTACTTAGGAAAAAAGAGGGGGTGTCTGTAGTAGTGCAGTGCGCCTCAGAACCTGAAGAACGAGCCGCTTCGCGGCGCGACCATCGCAGGGCGGCGCCGCCGCCGAACAGCAAGAAGAGCACCCCGGCGGCTGGTGCTCTTCTTGCTTGCACGCCGTTCCAGCCGGGCGTGCGGACGGCTTTTACCCCGGGGCTCGCCGCAAGGTAAGGCCGCTCTTCAGAGGGGGCAGTCCGGCCGGCACCCCGCTCGTGCCCCCTCTGAAGAGCTGTGGTGACCGAGGGACGGCCTGGGGGGCGTGCCTCTGCCGCCCCCCAGGTAAAGGCCGTACGTGCGCCTTCCAAGGAGGGGCGCCCCCCCCTGGAAGGCCGTCCGCGCGCCCGGCGGCGCTGTAGGGAAGACACCACCCCGGCGGGCGCGGGTGGTGTCTTCGTTCGCCTTGAGTCGCGATGCGCGTCTCAGGTGCACCCCTTCTGACCTGCGCTGAGATGCGTTGAGTGCCGCTGAGTCGCGACTCAGCGGAATGTGGGCGGAACCTCCCGACCCTAAGAGCCTCCCGGGCGTAGCCGCTACCGCTACCCGTTCCCGCTACCTCGATCACGGCTCTGACCTGAACGGTAGCGGCGGTAGCGGAAGTAGCGCCCCCTGGAGAAGGGGGCCCGCAGTCGCCGGGAGGCGGGAGCTCCCGACCGCCGTGGGCGCCCCGAGGGTCGCCCGCCCGAAGGGCGGTCCTCATTGCCCTTCCTCGGTTCGTCTACAGCCGACAGAGCAAGCCCCCTCTACCCGCCTTACCTTGCAGCTCAGAGGGCACTACCCACCCCTCTACCGGGGTAAGGCCCCCCGCCTACCCAGCACCCCTCACCCCTGGCCGCTCCGGTCCGGCCGCACGACAAGGCAGGACGGAGCGGCTGGGCGGGGCCCCCTCTACCCGACGGATACCGCCGGAGGGTTGCCTGAGCAGTAAGCGGAATCGCCCGGAAGACTGTTCAGGGAGGCAGAGAGACCCCCTGGCAAAGACCTCCAGAGGGGGGTTTCCGGGGTCTGACCTGCGTGCCTCCCTGCCTCCCTGATCGTTGATCTACGCAGGTCAGATACGGGGAGGCACCCCAGGGAGGCACTCAGGGAGAACTCCCCGCCTCCCTGACGCCTCCCCGGGAGCCTCCCCGTAGAAACGGAATGCTTCCGGCGCCTTCCCGAGGGCGCGACGAACGTCTACGGGGGCCTTCAGCGCGAGCGAGCCAGAGGGCGCCACAGCGGGCGCTCCGGCCCCGCTTCGCACTATCTGCGATACACAAGCCCGCCACCCACGTCCTGTGATCAAGGAATCCGCTGGTCGGAGCCCATTCGCAAGCAGAACTCTGATTGTGCTCCGGAGCCGTGTGCGCAGGTTCGAATCCTGCCGGGGGCACTTCGCAGGAAGTGCCTAAAGACCCCGCCTCCAGCGCGTTAGCTGAGTGCGGGGTCTTTGCGTATGTGCAGGCGAATGCCGTCGAAAGCAGCCGTTTGCCAGTGATCACGTAATGCCGACGTAATGATCTTCGAGGGCCTCTCCGCTGCTCAGGGCCCCAAAACGGCGCTGCCAGCACACGTTCGCATCACGCTGCCGCATACCGGTTTCCCTCAAGGTCGTCTTGGAGTACCTGAAGGTGCTTGCCTGGCCAGTCATCACAGTAGTGTTGGCCGTCACCTTCAAAAGCGATGTGAAGCAGTTGCTGAGGCGGCTCCGCGGTGTTCGAGCTGGTGGTGCGGAGCTCGACTTCGAGGAGCGTGCACGAGAGGAACGCGTCGCAGCGCAGGAGGAAGCCGGCGAAACTGTCGAGGAAGCCGGAGCTGATTCTGCGCGAGAAGATTCAGCCCCTGTCCTGCTCGCTCTTGCCGACGTGGCTGACGCCCCTCCCGAAGCAGCCGTACTTGGATCTTGGCGCTTGCTGGAGCAGAAGATCCTCTCGGCGGCATATGCGGCGCTGGGGTGGGACCCCGATCGTCCACCGCATGCTGATCGACGAGCTGGGCCGTGCCGGGTTGGACCAACGCGCAGTCCGATCGATACGTCGTATGTCCGACCTGAGGAATCGGGCCGCGCACGAGGATGTGACCGTTACGCCCGAGGGCGCGCGAGAGTTCGCCATCGCTTGCGACGGCTGGATACATGTCCTGGACGGCTTCATGACCGGCATTCATCTGAGTGCGGATCTCGACAGCGAATCGCCTGACCGCCCGGGCGGGTAGTCCCAAGCACACGAAGCCCCGGTGAGTTCCGGGGCTTTCGTGTGAGGGCTGTGTGGGCCGCTTCATCGCCGAGTGCGACGGGAGTCGTCACGCTCAGCTATGCCCCGTAGATTTGGGTGCAGGGCGGGCTGGGCCGCGAGGCCCACGCACAGAGCGCCGGACCCGTCCAGCGGCGGATCCGGCGCTCCTGGCTACTCCAGTCTGGCTGCTCCAGGTCGGGCTACTCCAGGTCGATCAGGTGGTCCACCGCCATCACCAGCGGCTCCCCGTACCCGAACCGCTCGCCGAGGGCGGCGAAGCGGTCGTACTGGGGCTGCGTCAGCGGGACCCAGTACTCGGACAGGCACCGCAGCAGCAGGCGGAACGCGAGGTCCGGGCCGGCCTGGGTGGCGGCCAGGTTCAGCGCGGGGACGACCCCGCCGACGCGGGCCCAGCCGTGCTCGGTGATCGCGACCGGCAGCTGCGGGGTGACGAGGAGGATCTCGTCGAGGACCTCGCCGGTCAGTGACTCGGAGGGCGGGGCGGGGGCCGGGGGGTGGTAGGCCGGATCGTCCTTGCGCAGCCGCTGCAGGCATACGTCGATGATCTGGCGCAGCCAGTCCCTGCCGTCGACGCCGAGGCGGTCGATGTCGTAGCCCCGGCAGGTTGCCGCCAGCCACAGTGATGTGACCGCCCAGGTGGGAAGCGGAGACTCCAGCAGCCGCAGCGAGTCCTCCAGCAGCGCCGGCGCGGCCTTGCCGCCGAAGCTCTCGGCCGAGCTCGCGACGATCTCGAGCGCGGTTCCCTCCCGGGTCCAGTCCTGGTGGAACCGCCTGGTGAGCTGGGTGAGCCCGAAGTCGGGGGCGGCGCGCCAATCGGTGGTCATTGTCCCTCCTTCCTTACACCGGGTAGGCGGTGAAGACGTAGTACCCGAGGGGGTGCCCCGGTGCCTTCTTGAGAAGAACGACGTACCCGTTGCCCGCGTCGCGCACGTCGCCGTTCGGCCGGTAGACCTTGCCGAGTGAGTTCTTCGCACCGAACGTGCCCTTGATGGTGTACGGCTCAGTGCTGCCGCTGGCCAGCCACTTGAGGAGCGTCTGGGACTTGGGGTTCTTCGCCTTCGTGGCGGCATCGTTCGCGATGGCGTAGTCGACCACCTGCTGGGCGGTCTGCTCATCGACGAAGACGCTGTTGATTCCCTTCTCTGCGATCAGTTCGTCCAACTTCTGCGGGGTCGGGTTCACATGCTCGTCGAGGGTGTGGGCCTGGCCCGGGAACTCATCCGCGTCCTTCGCCAGGTTGTTGCAGTTGTGGACGAGTACGTCCTGCGCCCCGGCGCCGGCGGTGCGTACGTAGAAGGTATGCAGGCCGTCGACGGTGAGGTCGTAGACCGACTGCGGGGCGATGCCGTCGCGGTCGGTGAGGCCGGTGACGGGCCGGGTGCTGCCGTCGGGCTCCTGCAGCAGATCGCCCTTGTGCAGGTCGGAGGCGAAGGTCCAGCCCGCGTTGACCACGTACACCCGGTGACCGACGGTGGTGGTCAGCCGGCTGCCGCCGGAGAGGGTGATGTCCACCAGGTGGTCGGTGTGGTGGGCGAAGGACGCCGTGACCGGCTCCGCACGCGAGGTGTGGGTGTCCGGGTCGGTGGCGCGCAGCCGGTCGCCGACGCGGATGTCGCCGATGGCCTTGTAGGAGCCGTCCGCCAGCAGCACCCGTGTGCCGGCGGGGAAGCTGTTCAGCTCGCAGTTCGCGAAGGCGCCCTCGTCGACCTTGACCTCTGCTTCGAGGCCGGCGAGCGCCTCGCTGTCGAGTCCGGCGGCCTTGACCCCGGTCCAGGCTTCCTCGATGCCCTTGCCGGCCTCCATGGCCCTGCGGAGGCCGACCACGGACTTGATCATCTCGCTGATCTTGCCGTACGGGATGAAGTTGGCGGCGGCCCAGGCGCAGCCGCTCACCTTGCCGTTGGCGCAGTCGATGAAGTCCCCGGCGACGATGTGCACCAGGTTGTTCAGCGAGGCCTGGATCATGTCCTTGGCGACGATGTGCACGGTGCGGGTCTCGGTGAACGCCACCGGCCGCGTCGCCAGCGACTGGCGCAGGCAGTCCACGCTGGTGGGGCTGGTGACGTAGCAGATCAGCACGTCGGAGTAGACGGTGCCGCTGATGTGCATCGGTACGTTGATGTCGCAGGTGCCGTCGCTGCCGGTGGTGCAGCCGCCGGGGTCGGTGGTGATGGTGAGGTCGTCGGCGGTCTCCAGGATGGCGTAACCGCCGTCCCACTTGTCGATGACCCGGGACTGCCGGGCCTGGGTCTGGGCGTTCGCCTCGGCCGTCTCCGCCGACTTCTCGGCGGCTTCGGAGTCGGCCTGGGCGTTCTTGGCGGCTTCCTGAGCGTCGGCCGCGTCCTTGGCCGCCTGGTCCGCTGCCTTCTGGGCGGCGGTTGCCGCGTCCCTGGCCTGCGCGGCGGCGCTGCGTGCGGCGGCGGCGTCGCGTTCGGCTTCGGTGGCGGCGCTGTCGGCGGCCGCCGCGTCGCTCTCGGCGCTGTTCGCTGAGGTGTTCGCGGCGGCGGCGTCGGCCTGTGCCTGGGCGTTGAGCTTCGCGGTCGCCGCGTCGGCGGTGGCGGCCGCTGCGGCGTCCTCCGCTGCCGCGGCGGCCGAAGTGCGGGCCTCCGCTGCGGACTTGGCTGCGGCTGCCGCGTCGGTCGCCGCGTCGGCTGCGGCCTGGGCTGCGGCCTTGGCGTCGGCGGCGGCCTTGTCGGCGGCGGCCTGGGCCAGCTTGGCGGCGTCGGCGGCGTCCTTGGCGCGTGCCTCGGCGGCCGCCTGCTGCTGCTGGGCGACCGTCTTGGCGCCCTGCCCGACCAGCACCGCCAGCGCGGCGGAGGAGTCGTCCTCCCGGAACGGGGTGCCCAGCGCGATCGCGTCGTTGGCGGGCGCCATCACGGCGGCCGCCGAGTCGCGGGCGGCGGCGGCCGACAGAGCTGCCGCGTAGGCCTGTCCGGCCGTAGTGGCGCTGTCCTTGCGGGCCTGGTCGGCAGCCGCCCGGGCGGCCACCGTGTCGGAGGCGGCCTTGTGCGCGTCCGCCTGCGCCGAGGCGGCCAGTGCGGTCGCGGCGTCGGCGGCCTGGGCGGACTGGTGGGCGGCGCTGAGCGCGTCGGCGGCGGCCGAGTGGGCGGTGGCGGCCGCGGCGCGGGTGGTGTCCGCGTCCGACTGCGCCTGGTTGGCGGCCGCCCGGGCCTTCTTCGCGGCCGCGTCGGCGTTCGTCGCTGCCGCCCGGGCCGCGATCGCGGCGTTGGAGGCGTCGTCGGCGTCGGCCTGGGCCTTGTCGGCGGCGGTGGAAGCGTCGTCGGCGGCGTGTCGCGCCTTGGTGGCGGCGGCCTTCGCCCCGTCGGCTGCGGAGGTGCCGTCGGCGGCAGCGGCCGCTGCCTCGGCGGCGTCCGCCCGGCTGTTCAGTGCGTCACGGCGGCCCGCGGCGTCGGCGGCCCGGCCGCGGGCGTCGGCGGCCCGGGACTCGGCGGTCTGGGCGTCGGTCTTCTTCTGCGCGGCGGTGGCCTCGGCCTGTTCCGCGTCGGCCCGCTTGCTCTCGGCCGTGACCTGCTGGGTGTGCGCATCGGCCTCGTCGGCGGCGGCGATCTGACGCTTGCTCTCGGCGAGCGCCCGGTCGGCGGCGGCGTTGGCCGCCTGCTGCTGGGCGATACCGCGCTGGGTCGCCGCGTCGGCGGCGGCCGTCGTCGCGGTGGCCTGGGCCTTCTCGGCGGTGGTCCGGTCGGCCTTCGCCGTCGCCGCAGCGTTGGCGGCAGTGGTGGCCTGTGCGGCCGCGGCCACCGCGGCGGCGTGCGCCTGGGCGGCGGCCTCCTGGGCTGCGGCCTTGCGGAACTCCGCCTTGAGCGCCTCGGCCTGGGTCTTCGCCAGCGACATCAGCGCAGCGCTGTCGTCGACCGACGCCTTCGCAGCGTTCACCGCGGTCTGGGTGGCCTTGGCAGCGGCGGCGGCAGCGGCGGAGGACGCCTTGGTGACCTGCGCCGACTGTTGCGCGTACGCCAGACCCCGTCCGTAGGGCGTGTTGTTCGCGGCGGCGATCTTCCCGGCCGCCGTCTCGGCGGCGGACACCGTGTCGGCCTGGGCCTTCGCGTCGGCGGCGGCCTTGTTCGCGATCGTCAGCTGGGCGGCCGCCCGGGTACGGGCGTTGCCGATCTCCTTGGTGGCGTACGTGAAGTCGGCGGGCTTGGGATAGGACAGCTCGTTGGAGCTGTCCTTGGGGTGTTTGGTCCAGTACGACTGCCACTTGGCCAACTGCCCGGCGATCCAGGACTGGCCCACAGACTCGACCATCGCCTGCGAGGCCGTCTGCAGATCGCTGTTGGCCTGGATCTCCGCCGTGACGATGTCCGCGCGCGGTGCGGCCTGCGCGTCCAGCTCCGCCTGCCACTCGGCGCCGGCGGTCTTCACCACCGACCCCAGTACGTGGTTCGGGTCCAGCGGGTTGTCGCTGTCGCAGGAGGCGAAGCGCAGCTTGAGGGCCTCGACCTCCATGCGGTACTCGACCGACCCCGGATCGGGTGCGGTCTTCGGGAACCCGCCGTTCTGAAGGAAGATGCGTACGTCGTCGGCGTGCTTGTTCCCGGTGAACACCTTGCCGTCGTCGAACGGCTCATAGGGGCCGAGTGCCTGCCATGCCTGGGCCTCGGCGAGGTTGGCGGAGGTCTCCTCCTTGCCCGAGTACAGGTGCAGACTCTTGGCCAGCGCCGTGGCTGCGGTCATCGAGGCCGGCTGGGCGATCGGCGCCAGGTCCCCGTAGAGCGAATCCTGGCCCTTGAAGTACTGGTTGACGTAGAACTTCGTGACGCCGAGCGTGCCGTAGTAGTCGGGCGACCAGTGGAACGCGGTGTTGGTCATGCCCGGCAGATCGAAGTTGTCCGGGACCGACTTGTCCCACGTGTGGTGCCGGTCGCTCAGGGTGTCCCAGGTCTTCGAGTAGTCGGCCTGGTCCTTGTCGTACGCGGTGGACAGCGGTGTGGTGTTCCAGTACTCCGGATTCGCCAGCCGGTGCAGTTCGGCGGGATCGGTGCTCGTCAGCCCGGACTTGGTGACCGCCTTCAGGGCCGGGCCGCCGGCGTGCAGGATGAATCCGAGCCGGCACACATCCGTACGGATGGGGGCTGCGGTGTCCTTCAGACGTCCCGGGTAGGCGTAGGTGTCGGTGTCGTCCCCCGCGCCGGTGTCCTTGGGCGTGGCCGCGAACGCCGGTGCGGCGGTGACGAGCAGGGCTCCTGCGACGGTTGCCGCCGCGAGCGCATGCCAGCGGGACCGGCGTCTGGTCAGGACGCCGGCGGATCTGTAAGTGGCCAATTCGGCTCTTCCCCGTGTGAGTCTTGAGTTGTGTGTGGGGAATGTAAGGGCTGACGCACTGGACCGTCACGATGTCGTGACGCAGATCACGCGGCGCGAGCCCGCGTCGCATCGGTGAATTGACCGTCCGTCAGTTCACGTCCGGTATCGGTAGAGGATCCGGCCCCAGGTGAGGTCGTAGGGGCTCAGCTCCACGAGCACCCGGTGGTACGGGAGGATCTTGATGTAGTTCTTCCGGATCTTCCCGCTGATGTGCGCGAGCACCTTCAGTTGCTTCGGCCGCGAGCGCCGACCGCCCTTTGATCGGGGCTCTTGCTCCGGTGACGCGGAAGCGCCCGCGGGGAACCGCCGCCGCGATCCGGCCTTGGGATGGAAGACCCTTCAGCATCCGTAGGCCCACAAGGCTCGCGAGCACGAGACACCCCATCAAAACCATTAGACCTGAGCCGCCCAACGAAGTAGGAATCGATCCAGAGGGACCGAGGGGCCGCGCACGCGCGGCGGCGCCGGTCGGTCGCCCCGCGCCGCCTCCATGTCTTCGCCACCGGCCGCACGTCGCCGCCCGCCCGTCGCCGCACACAGCGGCCAAAACCCAACACGGGCACGGGGGCGAACGATGATCCCCAACGGTGCAGGTCAAAGACGCTTTGTGTTACCGAAAGAGGCCGGATCGTGGTGGCGGCGGCATACGGTCCGACACCGCCAGATACGCGGACGTTCGAACGGCCCGCCAATCCCGCACCAGGCCACCGGGTGGACGGCAGACGCGGCCATGGAGCAGCCACTGTCAAGGCAATGCCTCCGGCGGGGGATCGGCCGGCACCGGGATGGAGGGGGCGCCGTTCCGTTCCCCGACTGCGGGTCCGTGGTGGCGTGCGCGGGGTGCTCCCATCCCGCCCACCATGGACCCAGGCGGAGCCGAGCAGACGTGGCCCATGGCGTCCAGGTCGTTCGTACAGTGGCGCGCTCCACCTGGACGCCATGAACCACGCCCGCTCCACGGTGTGTGGGTCTACGGCGGGCGGGATGGGAGCTGGGCAAGTGGTGGGTTGAGGTCGGGACTACTGCAAACCTGCCGCGCTCCCAGCATCGAGATCCGCGAAGAAGCGGTCCACGATCTCGCTGTCGGCGCCACATTCGAGAGCCTCGCCGACTATCCGACTAGCCAGCTCCGTGGCCAACGACACGACGTCTCCCCGCAACTCCGTCTCCGCAATGACCCGATCGGCTGCGAGCCGTGCCTGAGCCTCCACAATCATCGCCTCGCGTTCCCGCAGGCCGTCAGCGCGAATCTCGGCGATCAGTTGCGTGCCCTCCTCCAAAGCCTCCTGGCGCAGGCGGGCTGCCTCGCGTCGGGCCTCAGCCAGCTCCTCGCGATACTTGGCGAGGACCTCATCGGCCTCCGCCGCCAACTGTTGAGCATGTTCCATCTGGCCCTCGATGGCGTCCTTCCGTTCGCCGAGGACCTTGTTGATGCGTGGCAAGAGAACCTTGCTCATGCAGACGAAGACCGCAGCGAAGCTCACCACGCCGACCACCGTCGGCGCGAGCCCAGGTATCAGAATGCCCATGTCAAGACCATACGGGAGTAATGATTGCGTCATGGAATGTATTAGGTAAGAGCTCACATCCATCTGGTGCGGCAGCCACCCGCTCCCGTGTGGATCAACCAGAACGGCCACAGGCAAGAGGAGGGCACCCCTAGTGCCCCAGGCGTGCCCGATCGAGCGGCGCCCAGCGGGGCATACCGGGGAGTGGCGGCAAGGGTCCCAGCAACGCGCAGGTCACCGTCTTGCCAGGCCAGCGCACATCCAACGTACGCGATCTTCCAAACTTGTGCTCCAGGACCCGAGCGCGGCGGCGCTTGACTCGGTCATTGAAACTCCAGTGCAAAGCCGCTCCGTTGATCGCGACGGAGCGCTTGCCGAACAATCGTCTTAAGGTACGGCCTATGTCTGATAGATCGATGTCTACGGGCCGCCTATGGGCAGTCCTGCTCGGGGTCGACGCTGTGGCTACTGCGTCGACGATCGTGGTGTGGAGGCAGAGCGGAACACCGTGGACCGAAACCTTGGTCAGTTCGGGTGTAGTTGCTCTTGCGGGCCTGATAGCCGGCCCATGGGCGATAAGGCGGACCAGTGCAAGGGTCGAGGAAGCAATGCGGCAACAGCGTTGATCCAGTTCGGTCGCCTCTGAGAGTGCGGTACGACCGCCGCCAGGGACCCCGCCGCAACGCAAGCGGAGCTCTCCTCCCACGCGCGAAAGCACCCCACCCCATGCCGACAGTTTCACACGTCGAATCAGCCGCCTGACGGGCTGGCACTTACGGGACAGCTCTTGGCAGAAAAGCTCAGTAGCGGTGGCCGTCTTGTTCACTTCCTTCGTCGCAGCGATGGTCTTTTGGCGTCCCCGCGGGACGGCGGCGTTCAGATCGGCTGGGGTTGGGAAGGCGCGGTTGGCAAGGGTCATGCGCCGCAGTCCCCTCAGGAAGTCCGCACCATGGCAGACAACGCACAAGCGACAGCCGTCCCCGGCTGGGTCCTGAAGTTCATGGACGCCATCGACACCCTGGAGTTCGGCAAGGGCTTCGCGCCACTGACCGACAACACCGACATGTACTTCGGCACCACGCACATCCACGGTGTCGAGGCCATCAAGGAGTTCTTCGTCAAGATCGACGCGCCGCTGGTCATCAGCCATGAGGTACTGGAGTTCTGGACCGCGGGCGACGGCGTCCGTCTGCTGCGCGGTGAGGCGGTCATGGCCAAGAAGAGCGAACCGGAGCGGGTGGTGCGCGCCCCCTTCATGCACATCTTCTACCTCGACCAGGAAGAGCCGGTGCGCATCAGGACGCTCCGTGTCACCGCGGGCCCACTGCAGACCGACGCCGTGATGTGACCCGGCTCAGGGCAAGGCCTCCGCGAGGTCACGGCTTGCCGGTCACCGCGCAGAGTTCGTCGATGTCGCGGGTGCGGTCCCGCGTCCGCGGGGTCGGGACGCCGACGCGTGAGGGGACCGATGCCGGGTTCGAGCAGTTCCAGACCATTGACCAGTGGCCTGCTGTTGAGCAGGTCCAGCGGCGCGTCCATCGGATGCCACTCTCCCTCTGGATCGAATCATTCGACGGGTTGACCCACACCCGTGCTTGCAGGGCGAGGAACTAACCAGAGCACGCATTTCAAAGGGGTCAGATATGAACTCGGTGCACCACCGGACCGCCACTGTCGACGGCTATGAGATCTTCTACCGCGAAGCCGGCCACTCCGACGCCCCCGTGATCGTCCTGCTGCACGGCTACCCGACCAGCTCGTTCATGTTCCGCGAACTCATCCCGCTGCTGGCCGACGACTACCACGTCATCGCGCCGGACCACCTCGGCTTCGGCCACTCCGACGCCCCCCTCGTAGGGGAGTTCACCTACACCTTCGACGCCCTCACCGAACTCACCTCCGGACTGCTCGACCAACTGGGCCTGGACCGCTACGCCCTCTACGTGCAGGACTACGGCGCCCCCATCGGATGGCGCCTGGTGCTCCAGCACCCCGAACGGATCTCCGCCCTCGTCACCCAGAACGGCAACGGCTACGAGGACGGTTTCGTCGAGTCGTTCTGGACCGACGTCTGGGCCTACGGAGTGAACCCCGGCCCCGACACCGAACCCGCCGTCCGCGCCGCGCTGGGCGTCGACGCCATCCGCTGGCAGTACCTGCACGGCGTGCCCGACCCGAGCCTGGTCAGCCCGGACACCTGGGAACACGACTTCGCCCTCGTGTCTCGCGAGGGCAACGACGAGGTCCAGCTGGCGCTGTTCCACGACTACCAGAACAACCGCCCGCTCTACCCGCTGCTGCACGAATTCCTACGCACCAGCGAGGTCCCGGTGCTCGCCGTGTGGGGCCGCAACGACGAAATCTTCGGCCCGGCGGGTGCGCGGGCGTTCGCCCGCGACGCCAAGGAGGCAGAGGTGCACCTGATCAACGGTGGTCACTTCCTGCTGGAGAGCCACCTGGACGTCGTCGCGGGTTACCTGCGCGGCTTTCTCGGGCGGGTGCTGGGATAAGAACTCGCGCAGATAGGCAGATAAGGCGTCTACTCATGTGCGCCGGTGAGGGCGTGCCTTCCAGCGGTGAGTCCTCCATGCTGGGCGGATGAGACTACGTACGGTGATGACGGCGTCGGCGAGGTCGAAGAAGGCGTCAATCACGGTGAGTCGACGCTCGTAGCATCGGGCGAGGCGGTGGAAGGCCTTTTGCCAGGCGTGGGTGCGCTCCACGTGCCACCGTCGACTTGCCTGAATCGGCCCTTTCTCTCCTTTGCGTGCAATCCGGCCGAACAAGTTGCGGCCGTCGAGCAGGGTGAGGGTTGTGACGGAGTCGTTGCCGGCGTCCAGATGGATGGTGATGTCGTCGGGTAACGGTCCAAGTTCGTAGAGGCGGTCCAGGGTCGGGGCGAGCAATGGTGAGTTGTGGCGGTTGACCCCGGCCAGGACACGGCCCTGTCGGGTGCGGTGCAACGCGGCAGGGCCTGTCCCGGCGCCGTGGGCGGGTGATCAGGGGCGCAGCCCGTCGTCGGGCCACGGGGACGGTCAGGCTGCCGGCGCGAATGCGGTGATGGCGTCGACAAGGTCGGCCGGGGCTTCCAGCGGGATCAGGTGACCGGTGTGGGGGACCACCACGAAGTCGGGGTGTGAGAGGTAGGGCACCAGGTTGTCGCGGAGCACGCCGACGGGCTCCACCTGGTCATGTTCTCCGGCGACGACGAGAACGGGCACGCTGACCATGCACGTGTGTTCGGTGATGTCCTGCGCGATGCCGTGCAGCGGCCACTCGGTGCGGGCGGCGTCGGTGACGGTCCGCGAGTCGGTCACGATCTGCGCCTTGACCGACGCGGGCAGCTCGGTCGCGGTGAGGACGTGATCCCGTGCCCCGGCCACGGACTCGGCGGAGTCGTAGGCGTGCGACAGGGCTTCCTGGTACTCGGGAGTGACCTGTGCGGCGGGCTTCGCCGGGCCGGAGCCGACGAGGACAATGCCGCGCAGGCCGGCGGGCCGGGTGGCCGCGACCAGCTGTGCGACCTTGCCGCCCATCGAATGCCCCACCAGGATGTAGTCGGCGACCCCCGCATCCGCGAGCACGGCGAGTGTGTCGTCGGCGAGCTGACCGAGGGTGTAGGGACCGGGCAGAGCGCTCGACCGGCTCCACCCGCGGAAGTCGACCGTGAGCACGTCACGGCCCGCCAGGCGGTCGACGACGAGGTCCCAGGTGCGGGCGGAACCGCCCCAATAGTGCAGGAACACCAGAGTCGGTCCGGTCCCCGGCCGATGGTCGTAAGTGGGCAGTAGCGTCTGCTGCGTCGTGTCCATGATGGCTCTTCCGGTCGATGCTCTGGGCGATTGCCCTGTGCATTCATTGAAACTTCTGCACCCGGACCGGGCATCGGCGTGACTGGTCACCCGATGGTGAAAACTGGACACGTGAGCGTGATCCGGCAAATGACCTACCAGCCTGCGGGACGCTGCGCCGCCTCGGTCGAGACGATGACGTTCGGCCGCCTTCGCGAGCTGAACGACGGCGGCACGCAGCGCGCCGACTTCCACGTTCTTGCCGTCATCGACACCGGACCCGGCACAGTCACCGTCGATTTCCGCCGCCACCCGCTCCAAGATCAGTCCGCGGTGTGGATTCCACCCGGCGCCGTGCACCGGTGGGACGACATCGCCGACGTGGCAGGGCACCTCGTGCTGTTCGTGCCGACCGCGCCGGTCACCCACGCCACCCGAGAACTGGTCGCCTCCCCGGACCCGGCCGCGCACTGGAGGATCCCCGACGCCGACTGGCCCTTCGCCGACACGGCGCGCAGCCATCTCCTCCTCGAAGCATCCGCCCCACCCAGTGACTCCCGGACGGAGCTGCCCGAAATCCTGCTCTCCGCGCTCATCACCCGACTGCACCCACCGCACGCCGAAGCACGGCTCAGCCACCCGGTGTTCCGGTTGTTCCGCTCCAGCGTCGAAGCGCACTTCCGGCAACACCACGACGCCGGCTACTACGCCCGTGCGCTGGGATACGCGCCCCGCACCCTCTCACGAGCGGTGCAGCAGGCCACCGGCCGCACCGCGAAGGCGTACATCGTCGAACGGATCACCCTGGAAGCCAAACGGCTCCTCGCACACGACCGCCTCACCGCCGCCCGCTGCGCCGACGTACTCGGCTTCCCCGACGCATCCAACTTCTCGGTGTTCTTCCACAAGGCCACAGGCAAACGCCCGGGCGCGTGGCAGGCGACGGTGGCCGCCGAGTGAGGAGGCGCCCACAAGAACACTCACATCTATGATCACGTGGCGTCACAACCCGTGACCACCGGAACCCGTGACCACCGGAACCCGTGCTCGCCTCTCTGTATCGGTGCCCCACCGTACCCACCCGTGCGATCTCTGAGTCGATCTCACGCTCGACGCGCAAGATGAGACGTGCGTGCGGCCCGACACACAGTTCGAAGACGTGGCGGTCCAGGCCCGTCGGCTCTCTGACGTGTCCACCCTCACGGAGGAAGGCCCACCGTCAACCGCCGAGTGACCAGCCCAGCGGACCTCAGCGGCCCCGTAGTCGATTGCTTGGGACGAAGAGGTCGTGCCATGCGCGTGCCAGATCCTGCGGGGAACCACGGAGCCACCCGCCAGGCGGCCACACGCTTCCGTCGCAGGTCAGCCCATACAGCTAACCGGAATCACCTCGCTTCTCAAGTTGATGGTCCTGCCGTTCGTCCGGGCTGCGGCGCTGGGGCGCCGGTCCCGGCCGAGCGGCAGGGCAACCAACTACCGAGGAGCGGTTCAAGCGGCAGGCGCCTCCCGAGGAGGGAGCAGCGGCATGCCTGCCGTCGCCTCTCCTGACTCCGCGTTCAGACCGGCCGCAATCAGACTCGCCAGCAACTCAGCCGCCTCAGGACGAACGGCCCCGAGCTGCACCAGCCCGTCACCGAAAACGTTGACGTCGGCAACCAGGCCGGGGAAGTCGGAGTCCTGCCGGAGCAGCACGAGCTGATCAGCCAATGCGTCGGCGCTTTGCCGTGCACGGTTCCAGCGGCGTACGTAGGGCACGCCCGGCGACAGGTTCTCCGCTCGTTTGGCCACTACTCCGCGCCGGTCGGTCATGATCTCAGGCCCTTCCTGGTGCTCTTCGGCGACGGTGGGTCTGATGCAGGTTCGGGTGACAGGTTGACCTGCCCCCCGGTTTGGGTTCCAGCTGCGGTGGCTAACTGGCGGCGTGGATGGTGTCTTGTGCGGAGAGTAGTCCTCGATGTAGATCGAGTTGCTCAACCGCAAGCGCTGGAAGACCCGGGTCGAACTGGCCAACGCGATCTTCGAGTTCATCGAGATCTTCTACAACCGCCAGAGACGACATTCAGCGCTGGGCTACCCCACCCGCATCGAGTACGACCTGCCACCAGCGAACTGTCAGCTGACGCTCATACCCCGTTCCGGCCACTGTCGACGCTCCTCGAATACGGAGTTGATCTTCCGTGATGCCTTGAGGAACGTGTAGTCGGCGTTGCCGTCGTCGGAAGTCGAGCTGCGGCTGGCCGTATCCACTGTGAGCGTGCGGCCCTCCCCATGCGGACGCTATTGGCGAATCAGCAGCCGGGGCTCCGTCCCATCGACCTCACGGTCGGTACGGAGCCCCGGCGTATGCTCCGGCTTCGTTACTGCTGCCGAACGACGTTCTCCGCCTGAGGTCCCTTCGGCCCCTGCGTCACCGCGTACTCGACCTTGTCGCCCTCGTACAGCTCCTTGAACCCGGTGGACTGGATGGCCGAGAAGTGGACGAACACGTCCGGTCCGCCGTCATCCTGCTGGATGAACCCGAACCCCTTATCGGCGTTGAACCACTTCACTACGCCTGTTGCCATCGGTATGAGTCTCTCTTTCAACGTCGCCGCACGAGCGACACCCAAGGCCAAGGCAGCCCGCTGCTGCCTGCCTTCGCCCTTGAATACCCCTCATTGAGTGGATCTCCAAGCATCGGCAGACAGCAATTCGCCAATAGCGCCCGAAGTGAGGGCGGGGGACGTCCGGTTGTGTGAGCAGCGGAGGGGACTTGTCCGGTCGTGGAGGTGGTGATGGGCGCGGGCCGCGCGCGACCGTCATCAGGGTTTTGGCTCCTGGACTGAGTGGAGCGGTGTCAGGCCGTGCGTTTGCGGGCTGTTGTCTTCTTGGCTGTGGCCTTCTTCGCTGTGGCCTTTTTCGCCGCCGTCTTCTTCGTTCCCTGCGTCGACTTCGCCGTCGACTTCTTGGCCGAGGCCGACGCCGACGCCGACGCCGCCGTCTTCTTTGCGGTTGTCTTTTTGGCCGTGGACGTCGACTTCTTTCCGCCTGCCTGTTTCGGGGCCGCTCGGGCCGACTTGCGGGGCGGGAGGCGTCTGATCTCTGCCGGCTGCTCCTCGCCGCGCGACTCCTTGGCGGCCTTCACGCTCTTCTCCAGCGCCGCCATGAGGTCCAGGACCTTGCCGCCCGTCGCCGGTTCCGGGGCCTCCGGCGGTGCCTCGCCCGCCGCCTTTGCCGCTACGACCTCCTCCAGTGCCTCGCGGTACTCGTCGTGGAGTTCGTCGAGCTCGATCCCGCCCAGGGTGTCCATCAGGGCGTCCGCCAGGTCGAGTTCCTTGTCGTTGATGCTGACCTTCGCATCGGGGGCCACGCCCTCGGGAGCGCGGACCTCGTCCGGCCACAGGAGGCCGTGCATGGCGATGGCGTCCTCCACCACCCGCAGCATGCCCAGCCGCTCCCTGCCGCGCAGGGCGAACTTGGCGATCGCCACCTTGTGGCTGCGTTTCAGGGCCTCACGGAGCAGCGTGTACGGCTTTGCCGCCTGGGCGCCGCCCGCCGCCAGGTAGTACGCCGCGTCCATCTGGAGCGGGTCGATGCTGTCCGCCGGAACGAAGGCCACGATCTCGATCGTCTTCGCCGTGGGGAGCGGCAGATGGGCCAGGTCCTCGTCCGTGATCGGGATGATCGTGCCGTCCGCGTCCTCGTAGCCCTTGCCGATCTCCGCCCCGCTCACCTCCTTGTCCTCCAGTTCGCAGACCTTGCGGTAGCGGATGCGGCCGCCGTCCTCCACATGGATCTGACGGAAGGAGATCGAGTGGCTCTCGGTGGCGTTCACCAGCTTGATCGGGATGCTGACCAGGCCGAACGAGATGGCGCCGTTCCATATGGATCGCACGTGCAGCACCCTTTCGGTCTGTTTTGATTGATTTGCAGCGTTCACGCCATTTCATTGCAGCTTGCGTGAGATTCTCATCGTATGACGCCGATCACAGAGGTGGAGGGACGACGGCTCGCGCTCAGCAACCTCGAGAAGGTGCTGTATCCCGCGACCGGGTTCACCAAGGGTGAGGTGCTGCACTACTACGCCACCACCGCCGATCACCTGCTCCCCCACCTCCGTGACCGGCCCGTCTCCTTCCTGCGGTATCCCGACGGGCCGGGCGGACAGATGTTCTTCGCCAAGAACGTGCCCCCGGGTACGCCCGACTGGGTCACCACCGCCGAGGTGCCGCGGATGGAGGGGCCGGCGCGGATGGTGCTCGTACAGGACCTGGCGAGCCTGATGTGGGCCGCGAATCTCGTCACCGAGTTCCATACACCGCAGTGGGTCGTACAGAACGCCGGCGTCGCCGACCGGATCGTCTTCGATCTCGATCCGGGGGCGCCCGCGACCGTCGTCGACTGCTGCGAGGTCGCCCTCTGGCTGCGGGAACGGCTCGCGGCCGACCGCATCGACGCCTTCGCCAAGACCTCCGGCTCCAAGGGGCTGCACCTGCTCGCCGCGGTACGGCCCACCCCGTCCGAGCAGGTGAGCGAGTACGCCAAGCAGCTCGCCGTCGAGGCCGAGCGGGCCATGCCCCGGCTCGCCCTGCACCGGATGACCCGGAGCCTGAGGCCCGGGAAGGTCTTCGTCGACTGGAGCCAGAACGCCGCCCGGAAGACCACCGCCACGCCCTACACCCTGCGCGCCCGGCCCGAGCCCACCGTCTCCGCGCCGGTCACCTGGACCGAGGTCGAGGAGTGCGGGTCAGCTGCGCAACTCACCTTCCAGGCGCCCGACCTCGCGCCCCGCCTCCAGGACTACGGCGATCTGCTCGCCCCGCTGCTCGATCCTGCCGGTGCGGCGCCACTGCCGTGAGTCCGCTGCCCCGGCCCCGCTGCGGGCCGTCCCTGGGGGCTGCCGCCCCCAGACCCCCGCTGTCGGCCTGACGGCCTCGTCCTCTA
>NZ_JBFBBE010000145.1:0-21071 GCF_040682555.1 Streptomyces sp. NPDC051172 | reverse complement strand
GCCGCCCTCTCGGTCACCGGACCGGTGTATCCGTCGGCGCCGGCGCGTAGCCCGTGGGGTGGGCCGTGAAGGTGCCGCGGCCCTGTGTTCGGCTGCGCAAGCGGGTTGCGTAGCCGAAGAGTTCGGACAGCGGCACGGTGGCCGTGACGACCGCCGCGCCGCCGCGCGTGGTCGAGCCCGAGACGCGGCCGCGGCGGGCGGCCAGGTCGCCGAGGACGCCGCCGACGGCGTCCTCGGGGACGGTGACCGTGACCTCGACGACCGGTTCCAGGAGAGCCATCGTGCAGGCCCGCAGGGCCTCCCGCAGACCGTGCCTGCCCGCCGTGCGGAAGGCGGTCTCCGAGGAGTCCTTCACGTGGGTCGCCCCGTCGGTGAGGGTCACGCGCAGCCCGGTCACCGGGTGCCCGCCGAGCGGTCCCTCGGCGAGGGCGTCCCGGCAGCCGGCCTCGACCGCACGTACGTACTCCTGCGGCACCCGCCCGCCGACGACGGCCGAGCGGAACTCGAAACCGTCGTCGAGAGGCTCGACGTCGAGGACCACGTGCGCGAACTGGCCCGCTCCGCCGTCCTGTTTGACGTGCCGGAAGACGATCCCGGACACCCCGCGCCCGACCGTCTCGCGGTAACTCACCCTCGGACGGCCGACGTTGACCTCCACCCCGTGGGCGCGCCGGAGTTTCTCCGCCGCGACCTCCAGGTGCAGTTCACCCATCCCGGACAGCACCGTCTGGCCGGTCTCGGGGTCCGTCCGCACCACGAGCGAGGGGTCCTCCTCGGCCAGCCGTGCGAGCGCCGAGGCCAGCTTGTCGGCGTCGGTGGAGCTGCGGGCCTCGACGGCCACGGAGACCACCGGCTCGGCGACACCCGGCGGTTCGAGCACGATCGGCGCGCCGGGGGCACACAGGGTCGAGCCGGCGCGCGCGGACTTCAGCCCGACCACGGCGACGATGTCCCCGGCAACCGCACGGTCCACCTGTGCGTGCCGCTCGGCCTGCACCCGCAGGATCCGCCCGATCCGCTCGGTGCGGCGCGCGCCCGCGTCCCACACGGCGTCTCCCTTCTCGATCGTTCCCGAATACACGCGTACGTACGTCAGCCGCCCCGTCGGGGTGGCATTCACCTTGAACGCCAGCGCCGCGAACGGCTCCGCCGGATCGGCCGCCCGCGTCTGCTCCGTACCGTCGAACGTGCCTTGTACGGCGGGCACGTCGAGCGGCGAGGGCAGATACGAGACCACGGCGTCGAGCAGCGGTTCGATCCCGCGGTTGCGGTACGCCGAGCCGCACAGGACGACGACGCCCTCGCCGCTGCGGGTCAGCTCGCGCAGGGCGGCGGAAAGGGTCTCCGGCGAGAGGACCCCGTCCAGGCAGAACTCCTCCAGCGCACCGCCGTGCAGCTCGGCCACCGCCTCCTCCAGCAGCCGCCGACGCCGCGCCGACTCGTCCCGCAGTTCCTCCGGCACCGGACTCTCCACGGCCGTGTCTGCGCCGTCCGCCCAGACCAGCGCCCGCATGCGGACGAGGTCGACGACCCCGCGGAACCCGTCCTCCGCACCGATCGGCAACTGCACGACCAGCGGCGCCGGATGCAGCCGCGCGCGGATCGACGCGACGGCCGAGTCGAGGTCGGCGCCCGCGCGGTCCAGCTTGTTGACGAACGCGACCCTCGGCACCCCGTGCCGGTCGGCCTGCCGCCACACGGACTCGCTCTGCGGCTCGACCCCGGCGACGGCGTCGAACACCGCGACCGCCCCGTCGAGCACCCGCAGCGAGCGCTCCACCTCGTCGGCGAAGTCCACATGCCCCGGGGTGTCGATGAGGTTGATCCGATGGCCGTCCCAGGCGCAGCTGACCGCCGCGGCGAAGATGGTGATCCCACGATCGCGCTCCTGCGGATCGAAGTCGGTGATGGTGGTGCCGTCGTGGACCTCACCGCGCCGGTGCGTGGTCCCGGTGGCGTACAGGATCCGCTCGGTGACGGTGGTCTTGCCCGCGTCGACGTGGGCGAGGATGCCGAGGTTGCGGACGACGGCGAGGGGGTTGCGGTTGGTGCGCACGGCCCGTTGGCCTTTCTGGTGTCATGAAAGAGGGCAGCGCGATTCCCGGACGAGAGGCTGGTCTGCTCAGACGTTCGTCACGGGCATCCGGTACCGGCCGCGCAGCGGGCACCGGACGGACGAGGACACGAGGATCACCTCGAACTGCGAGCAGGGGACGACGACATCGGTGCAGTGACGCACGGCCGTCCTCCTCACTCGTTCCGCGCGTCACGGCGACGCACGGTGCGTGGCGAGTGTAGGGAACGCGGAGCAGGCGGGGCACCGGATTTTTCCGGCGGCCCGCAGCAGGTGAACTCTCCTGGAACGGACGGAACTTATCCTCCCCGACACGAGTTTCCACGGTGCTGCAGATCTCTTACGACACCGAACACATGGAGTTCTCATGGCCCTGTGGGACCGCATCAAGGAATCCGCTTCGACGATGCAGACCCAGCTCGTGGCGAAGAAGAACGACCTGAAGAGCGGAGCCTTCCGCGACGCCAGCATGGCGATGTGCGCCCTGGTCGCCGCCGCCGACGGCACCATCGACCCGGCCGAGCGGCAGCGCGTGGCCCAGTTGATCGCCACCAACGAGGTCCTGCAGAACTTCCCCGCCGACGACCTGCGCCGCCGCTTCGAGGAGAACCTGAACAAGCTGACGACGGACTTCGCCTTCGGCAAGGTCAGCGTGCTGCAGGAGATCGCCAAGGCGAAGAAGAAGCCCGCCGAGGCCCGGGCCGTCGTCCAGATCGGCATCGTCATCGGCGGTGCCGACGGCGACTTCGACAAGACGGAGCAGGCCGTGGTGCGGGAGGCCTGCTTCACTCTCGACCTGGCGCCGCACGAGTTCGACCTCTGATCCGGTGTCTGCCTGAGCTGCGGCGCCCCTGGCTCACCTCTCCGGGTGGTTTACGTCGCGCAGAACCGGTGAGGCGCGTGGGATGTCCCACCCCCAGACCACAGCCGTAACTCAGGTAAGACACGCATCAGAAAGCGCAGGTTCCCCACGCGGTGTGCAGCAAGGGCGGGTGAAGCAGCGCGACGCCTACTTCGACAACGCGAAGTATCTGGCGATCGTGCTGGTGGCGGTGGGTCACGCGTGGGAGCCGCTGCGGGACGGCAGCCGGACCGTCACCGCGCTCTACGACCTCGTCTACGCCTTCCACATGCCGGCGTTCATCGTGATCTCCGGCTATTTCTCCCGCGGTTTCGACGCGAGCCCGGCGAAGATCAGACGACTCGTGACCGGCGTCGTCGTTCCGTATGTCGTCTTCGAGACGGCGTACACCCTTTTCACCCGCTGGACCGACGGCGTCCCGGACCGGCCGATCACCCTCCTGGACCCCTTGTATCTGACGTGGTTCCTGGTGGCGCTGTTCATCTGGCGGCTGACCACACCGCTCTGGCAGAAGGTGCGCCGGCCGTTGCCGGTGGCGCTCGTCGTGGCGATGTTGGCGAGCGTCTCCCCGTCCATCGGCAACGACCTCGATCTGCAGCGGGTGCTGCAGTTCCTGCCGTACTTCGTGGTCGGTCTGTGCCTGCGGCCGGAGCACTTCCTGCTGGTGCGCCGCTGGAAGGTGCGCGTCCTGGCCGTGCCGGTGTTCGTCTGTGCGCTCGCCGCGGCGTACTGGGCGGTGCCGCGGATGACCGGAGCCTGGATCTTCCACCGCGACAGCGCCCAGGAGCTGGGCGCGCCCGCCTGGTACGGCCCGGTGATGACACTGGCCACCTTCGGCTGCTCGATGGTCCTGGTCGCCTGCTTCCTGGCCTGGGTGCCGGGTCGCCGCCTGTGGTTCACCGCCTTGGGCGCGGGCACGCTGTACGGCTACCTGTTGCACGGCTTCGTCGCCCAGGGCTCGAAGTTCTGGGGCTGGTACTCCCCCACCTGGATCCACGGTCCGATCGGCGAGATCACCGTCACCCTCGTCGCCGCCGCGATCGTGACCGCGCTGTGCACACCGCCGGTCCAGCGGGTCTTCCGCTTCGCGGTGGAGCCGAGACTGAGCTGGGCGTTTCGGCCGTAACCGCTGCACCGCGCTCCCCAGGCTACGCGCCGGCGAGGAAGCCGGTCCGTGCGGCACGAGCGCCCAGCGCGGCTCCCACCAGCCGCCTCTCGAAGGACCGCAGTATCTGTTCGAGATCCGTCGCGTCGAACGACGTCGCATCCGTCCCGAGACTGATTCCGGCCGTCTCGGACATCCCCCACACATCGAAGCAGAGCCTTCCGGAGTACGGGTCGACGGGTTTGGGGAATCGTCCGTAACGGCTGGATTCCATGGCTCGCTCGATGTCCTGCTGCGCGCTGTCCGCGCGAGCGCGGATCAGCGTGCGGGGCGCTATGGGCCGAATGTTGACCACGTACGGGTTGTGTGCCGAGCGGCCCAGTTCGGCGGAGACCTCGTCCAGCGATCTGGCGTAGCGGTCGGGCTCTCGCAGGCTGACGGAGGAGGATCTGACGAGTGCCGCGTCGACGGCCCGGCACAGCGCCGGGAACCTGTCGCTGCCCAGGGACGAGTCGACCGGGACGAGAGCCCTGCCTGCGACATGGGCCACCGCCTGGCGGGCGAAGGTGGTCTGCCGGTTGGCCATCACGGTGTTGAACACGCAGTCGCCGATGCCGAGATGCTCGGCGAGCGCGCACGCGTATGCGGCTTGCAGCACGGCGGCCGCGGATGTCCGGTACTGCTTCGCCAGACCGGCGGCCGCGAGTGCGACCGCCGCGGAGTCGAGACATACGAAGTTGTAGACCGCGCCCCGGTGGCTCGCGGGCACCTGGAGTTCGGGCATGACGGACTGACGGAGCATGGCCCGGTCATGGGTGTCGACACGATGGGCGTGCCGCAGCCCCGAGGGACTGGCTTCGAAGCTCGCGATCTGCCGCGGCTGCCACCCCGACCCCAGGCGGGCGCCCGGATCGGCGGCCAGTCGGGCTATGTGTTCGGCCACGATCCGAGCGGCCGTCGTGTCCGCCGAGAAGTGGTGCAGTGACAGCGCGATGTGCACGGGTCCGCCGTCCACGGTGACGACGGCGGCCCGCAACGGCAGGTCGTCCGGGGCGAATCCGGGCTCGGCCAGTCGGACGGTGAGCGCGCTCAGCTCGTCGTGGGTCGCCGGGGCGTCGAAGGCGTACTCGTCGACCTGGAGCACGCCGGAAGCCACGACGACCGCGCGCGTGTGCCCGTCCGCGTTACGCGGATACAGCGTGCGCAGCGCCTCGAAGTGGGCCACGACCGCGGCGAGGGCATGCATCACCGCGGTGATGTCGGGTCGGCCGTCCAGTGCCCGGCCCATCCGTATGTTCCTGTTGCGGGGTCCGTGGAGACGGGGGTGGCACCCCTCGCGTTCGTGGGCCATCTGCGACCAGGTCGGTTCATGCTCTCCGGCGGTGCCGGCGACGAAGACGACGTCATGGCGCGCGATCGGTCGCATACCCGCCTCGGCTCTCTTCCCGTACGCCGACGCGGCCCGAGCGCGGGCGTCCTGTCTTCGGTCGGAGGATGGATCCGCAGGCAGAGGATAAATCCGCGCGGAGCAGGTGCGTCAAGGCTCGGAAGGGCTGGGACACGGCGGCGGACCGTTGTCCCACCGCGTTCCACCGGTGCTCACCGTGTCCCGCCGGCGATCGCGGCCAAGTGGGCACCGCCCCGCAGAACGAGATACAGATCGTGCACCCCGGTCACCTCCGCCGGCATCGGTGCGCTGACGGTGCGCCAGTCGTACCGGCCTTCGGTGCCTGCGGGGACACGGAGGTCTGCGAGCAGGATGCCGGTACCGGGACCGCCGTCGGCGTAGATCTCGACGGTCGCGTCCTCCTGCGTCGCGCGGGACACCTCGGCCGAGATGACGCGCGGTCCGTCCGCCGGGCCGCCCAGGTCGACGGATCGGTAGCGCAGTCCGCAGTGGGATTCGCCGGTTGCCGGCGTGACCGCCTCCCCTCTCTCCCGGGTGGCGTCGACGAGCGTGCCGCCGGCCCACTCGTCGAAGTCGACGGCCTCCAGTCGTCCGCCGATGAGGCTGCGGACGGGAAGAGCCGGCCCCGTCACCGTGAGAGGCGCTGCAAGGGCGACGGCTTCGGCCGAGTGCCCGATCAGGATCTCGTACGCTCCCGGTTCCACGGCGAAGGCGCCCGCTGCGACGGACCAGTGTGCCAGGGCCGCAACAGGCACGTCGAACTCCAGCCGCCGCCGTTCACCGGGGGCGAGGGAGACCTTGCGGAAGTCCGTCAGCCTGCGCCGGGGGGCGCGGTGGCGGGCGGCGAGCGCGCGGGTGTAGAGCTGCACGGTCTCGGTGCCGGGGCGCGTTCCGGTGTTGGTGAGCTCGACGCTCACGGTCAGCGTGTCGTCCTGCGCCGCTTCCCGGGCTGACAGCTGCAGGTCGGCATAGCCGAAGCTGGTGTAGGACAGGCCGTGCCCGAAGGGGTACAGGGGTGCGGCCTCGTGGTACTGGTACGTCCAGCCGGCGCTGATGATGTCGTAGTCGAGGCGGGCGGGCAGCGGGTCGTCGCCGCGGTACCAGGTCTGCGGGAGCCGTCCCGAGGGTTCGGCCTCGCCGAGCAGGATCGCGGCGAGTGCCCGGCCCGTGTCCTGCCCGCCGTGGGAGGTCCACACCACGGCGGGCAGGTGCTCATCCGCCCAGTCGACGGCGTACGGGTAGCTGCTCATCACGACCAGCACCGAATCGGGGCGCGCGGCGGCGACGGCACGCAGCAGCGCTTCCTGCGCGGGCGGCAGCGAGATGCCCGTACGGTCCTCGGTCTCACGGCCGTTGATGTGCGGGTCGTTTCCGAGGACGACCACGGCGACGTCCGCCGAGACGGCGGCCGCGATGGCTTCGGCGATTCCGTTCCTGACGACCCTCCGGGTCCAGCGTTCCGCCTTCTCGGGGGCTTCGGCGGACAGGGTGACACGGCCGGTGGCGGGGTCCACGGCGGCGTATCTGCCGTTGCTGATGTTGCGCAGCAGTTCCGTGCCGTCCGGCTGGGGTTCCAGGCGGAAGGTCTCGTGGACGAACCAGCCGTTCGGCTGCGTCTGGTCGGCGGCGAGGGTGAGGTCGCCGTCCTTGAGGGTGACGTAGCGCTCCGTGCGCGCGTTACGGAGGGTCAGTACGCCTTCGCCCCAGTCGAACAGGTCGTGGCAGGCGCTGTCGCCCGGCTCCTGCTCGTCCGAGGGAGCACCGGCCACCATGGGCCCGACGGAGTCGGGCGCCGGGACGCGCAGGAGACCTCCGGTGGAGGCGGCGCGCAGCGTGACCCGGTCGACGCCCTCCGCGCGGACCGCTTCGGCGCCACGCTTCCCGAGCGCCGCCCCCAGGCCGGTGGCGATGGTGATCCGGTACGGCATGGTGCCGCTGTACCAGTCCTCGTAGAGGGTGTCCGCCAGTGGGCCGACGATCGCCACGCGGCGGCCGGGGGCCGGTGACAGCGGCAGTGCGCCGTCGTTCTTCAGCAGCACCACCGACTCCGTGGCGGCGCGCAGGGCGAGCGCACGGTGAGCGGGGCTGTCCACGACGTCGTCACGGATGCCGGCGTAGGGATCGAGGTCGGGATCGAACTCGCCGAGGCGGAAGCGGATCGACAGGTGGCGTCGCGCGGCGCGATCGATGTCGGCCTCGGTGAGCAGCCCGCGGTCGACCGCCGTGCGGAGTCTGCCGAGGGTGATGCTGCCGTCCTCGCGCTGTTCGGTGATGCTGTCGACGCCGGCGCGTACGGCCGCCGCGTGGGAGGTGGGGTGGTCGTCGAAGTAGGCCTGCGATTCGGCCAGGTTGGTCACGGCGGTGGCGTCGCTGCAGACGAAGAGCTCGTGGCCGGTGGGCTCGGCCCAGCGCCGTACCTCGGTCTCGATGAGCGGACTGACATGGCAGGGGCGGCCGTTGACGAGGTTGTAGGCCGGCATGACGCCGGTGGCGGCGCCGGACGCGATCGCCGGGCGGAAGGCGGCGAGGTCGTATTCGTGCAGCACCCTGGGCGGCACCACGGAGGAGGTGACGTCGCGCTCGTTCTCGTTGTTGTAGGCGAGGAAGTGCTTGAGGAGTGGCGCCGTCCGCAGATAGACCGGGTGGTTTCCGGCCAGCCCGCGGCAGTAGCTGACGGAGAGCCGGCCGGTGAGCAGCGGATCCTCCGCGTACCCCTCCTCGTTGCGGCCCCAGCGGGGGTCGCGCAGCAGGTTCACCACGGGGGCCCACACCTGGAAGCTGTGCCGGTGGCCGTCCTCGGAAGGGGCCTGGTGGAAGGCGCGGGCCTCGGTGCCCACGGCTGTGGCGACCTCGTGCAGCAGTTCCTCGTCCCAGGTGGCTCCCAGGCCTGTCGCCTGCGGGAACACGGTGGCCGGCCCCAGCCAGGACACGCCGTGCAGCCCTTCGGTGCCGGTCTTGAAGGGAGCAAGTCCCAGGCGTGGGACTCCTGGTGAGTACTGGTAGAGAAGCTCGATGCGCTCGTCCGGCGTCAGACGGGAGAGCAGGTCGTCGACTCGCTGCGCGAGGGGCAGCGCGGGGTCGCGGAACGGCAGGTCGGTGGTGGGCGGCTCGGGGCGTGTGGCGGCGGTACTCACCTGAGATGTCCCTTACAGGAGGCGCGGAGGAGAAGGCGTGGGAATCGTGGGCGACTGCGGACCGGGCGGCGTACGGCTCTCTTCGATCGCACCGTCGAGGAGTCGAAGCGCTTCGACGTTGACATGACGCTGAGTCGTGTGTCAATTACAGGTCATCAGCCGCCGCAAGTAGCCGTCCGAGCACTGGTGCCCCTCTCTGGAAGTTCGCCAGAAGAGCAGCTCACCTGGGGTAAAGCCGCATGGAGGGCGGGTCGCGCCGCCGCCCTGAACCGTGCCTGTTACCGAAAAGTGACCTGAACGGCCCGTTGTCGCGGCCGGAAACACGGCCTTAGTGTCACCGAAACGTCGAAGCGCATCGAATCCGGTTCTGCCGGCTCGGCCCTCCTGGCATCAGGACACCGGGGGACTCAGCTTCGGCCCGCCGGCCGGATCGACGGAAACGAAGGGCCGCAACGGCATGAGCACCGAGATGAACCACCGAGCCGTCCCGCGAACGGCCGTCGGCGCAGCGGGCGCCGCCTCTGTCTCACCGCTGTCGGCCGCCTGCGGCGGCAACTGCGCTGCCCTGCCCCTCCCCCGAGCAGTACCCCGACCCGGCGGCCATCCCCAGCAGTGGCTGCATGCCGGGAACCGAAGGCCGGCCCGGACGGGCTGACACCCTCCGCCCGCACCTCCCCGACCACACCGGTGCCGACGGGACTAGCCCCGTACGGACCCGCACCCGAAAGGCAAGGACCGGTCATGTCCCACGCCCCGCACCTCTCCCGCCGAGGACTGCTGGCCGCCGGCGCGGCCGCGGCCGCGCTCCCCCTGCTCACCCCCGCCGCCGCGTCCGCCCGTGCGGCCGGGACGGTCCGGCGCGCGCCCTACACCTTCCGCAACGCCGAGATAGTCGGCGGCGGCTTCGTCACCGGGATCGTCTTCAACCAGCGCGAGGCCGGACTGGTGTACGCCCGTACCGACATCGGCGGCGCCTACCGCCTCGACACGGCGACCAAGCGGTGGATTCCCCTCACCGACTGGATCGGCTGGGACGAGTACGGACACACCGGCATCATCAGCGTCGCCACCGACGAGGTCGACCCCGACCGCGTCTACCTGGCGGCGGGCACCTACACCCTTCCCGACTGGGACCCGAGCACGGCGGCGATCCTGCGGTCGAACGACCGCGGCCGCACCTGGAAGACCACTCCCCTGCCGTTCCGGCTGGGCGGCAACATGCCCGGCCGGGGCATCGGCGAACGGCTGGTGATCGACCCGCACCGAAACAGCATCCTCTACCTGGGCGTGCGCGGTGGCCACGGGCTGTGGCGCAGCACCGACCACGGCAGGACCTTCGCGAAGGTGTCCGGCTTCCCCAACGCGGGCAACTTCGTCCCCGATCCCACCGACACCGGCGGCTACAACGGCGACAACCTGGGCGTGCTGCAAGTCGTCTTCGACAAGCGCACCGGCAGAGCGGGCAGAGCCACCCGGACCCTCTACGTCACCGTCGCCGACAAGGACAACATCCTGTACCGGTCGACCGACGCGGGAGCCACCTGGGAACGCGTCCCCGGGCAGCCCACCGGCTACATCCCGCACCACGCGGCCTTCGACCACGCAGGCGGTCACCTGTACCTGGCGACCAGCAACACCGCCGGCCCCTACGACGGCTCCAAGGGCGACGTGTGGAAGCTGGACACCGCCACCGACACCTGGACCCGCATCAGCCCGGTCCCCTCCACCAGCGACGACAACACGTACGGATACAGCGGCCTGACCATCGACCGGCAGCACCCGGCCACCCTGATGGTGTCCACCCAGGTCAAGTGGTCCCCCGACTGCCTCCTGTTCCGCTCCACCGACGGCGGCGCGAGCTGGACCCGCGCGTGGGACTCGGGCACGAATTCCGAGCGCACCCTGCACTACGACATCGACGTCTCCGCCGCCCCGTGGCTGACCTGGAACGCCTCGCCGTCGCTGCCCGAGATGGCTCCCAAGCTGGGCTGGATGATGGAGTCCGTCCAGATCGACCCCTTCGACTCCGACCACTTCATGTACGGCACCGGGGCGACGATCTACGGCGCCGACAACCTGACCGACTGGGACAGCGGCGGCAAGGTGCACCTGTCCGTGCGGGCCCAGGGCCTGGAGGAGTGCTCGATCGGCTGCGTGATCAGCCCGCCCGTCGGCCCGGCGCACCTCTTCTCCGGCGTGGGAGATGTCGGCGGCTTCCGGCACACGGATTTCCACAAGGCGACGAAGATGTACGACAGTCCGACCTTCGGCGCCACGCCGGCCCTGGACTACGCGGAGCTGGCGCCCCGCACCATCGTGCGGGTCGGCAGTCCCACCAGCGGCTGGACCCAGCACTTCGCCGTCTCCACCGACAGCGGCGACACCTGGAAGCCGTCGGGCAGTGAGCCGTCCGGCGTCACCGGGCCCGGAGTCGACGACCAGGCCGTCGCCATCGGCGCCGACGGCAGGCGGATCGTCTGGTCACCGGCCGGTGCGCCGGTGAGCTGGTCCGACGACCACGGCGCGACCTGGACGGCTTCGAAGGGGCTGCCGGCCGGGGCCCCCGTGCGCTCCGACCGGGTGAACCCGGCGAAGTTCTACGCCTACGACTCCGGCGTCTTCTACCTCAGCACGGACGGCGGCAAGAGCTTCGCGGCCACAGCGGCCACGGGTCTGCCCGTCGCGGGGAACGTCCGGTTCAAGCCGGTCCCGGGCCACGAGGGCGACATCTGGCTGGCCGGCGGCACCACCAAGCCCACCACCCCCACACCGTACGGGCTGTGGCGGTCGACCGACTCCGGAACGTCCTTCACCAGGTTCGACGCGGTGGACGAGGGCGACGTCGTCGGATTCGGCAAGGCCGCACCCGGTGCCGAGTACCCCGCCGTCTACACCAGCTCCAGGATCCGCGGCGTGCGCGGCATCTTCCGTTCCGACGACGCGGGCCGGACCTGGATCCGCATCAACGACGACCGCCACCAGTACGCCTGGACCGGCAACACCATGACCGGAGACCCGCGGGTCCACGGTCGCGTCTACTTCGGGACCAACGGACGCGGAGTCATGTACGGCGACCCCAAGTGAGGTTCGGCTCCGGCCGCCTCGCTCCGCACCCGCCGTCCCGAAGGGGAGACCGACGTGGTCCTGCCCCCCATGGCAGGACGACCGACTTCTCCTCTCCTGTGTGATCCCCCCACTCAGCACACATTCCGGAGGGCAGATGAAATTCCGTATCGGCTGGGCCGCGCTTCTCGCGGCTCTGGCTCTCGTCCTCACCCTGCCGAACTCGGCAGTGGCGGCGTCATCGACGTACTGGTTCAAGTACTACGCGACCGGCGGCAACGCCTCGACGTGGTACAACAACGATGCCTCGTGGGGTGTCAACTCCTCGACCGGCACCGGCTTCGTCGCCATGGTCGACGGCAAGGACTGGGGCTATACGTCCCCGGTGACCACGCTCCCCAAGAAGCTCAGCGCCATCAGTCCCAACAACACGACGTGGTTCAGCCAGTCGGCGTACCCGAACTCCGGCTCGTACTACGACGCCACGTACGACATCTTCATCGACCCGACCGCCGCCCCCACCAACCGCAACTCCCACAACGAGCTGATGATCTGGCTCAACTGGTCCAACACCAAGCCACTGGCCAACGCCTATGACGCGAGCGGCAACGCGATCCCGACCGCGACCAACGTCAGCCTCGGCGGCCGTACCTGGAACATCTACGAGTACAACTGGCCGGACGGCGTGAGCCACACCATCAGCTACCTGGACACGAACAGGTCCGGTTGGTGGTCCGGCAGCCTCACCCCGTTCTTCAACTGGGGCATCAACAGGGGCTACTACACCAACGACCAGTACCTGAACAGCATCATGGCCGGCTGGGAGTTCGGGCCGGGCAGCTACACCGCCTCCTCCTGGGGCGTAGCGGGCTTCTGACGCCGCGACAAACACAGAGGCGGACCGGTGACCGGCCGCCCTCTGCCCGCAAGCACCGCCCGGCTCTCCGTACGGAGGGTCGGGCGGCCCGTACGCAGCGCCCGGCTCTCCGCAGGAGGCACGTCATGACCACACGCAGTGTCACCGACCGCCTGGGCGGTCTCGCCTTCGGCGGGGACTACAACCCCGAGCAGTGGGACGAACCGGTCTGGAAGGAGGACGACGAACTGATGCGCCGTGCCAGGGTCAACCTGGCCACGCTGGGTGTCTTCTCCTGGGCCCTGCTCGAACCGGAGGAGGGCCGTTACGACTTCGCCTGGCTCGACGCCCACATCGAACGCCTGCACGCGAACGGCGTGGCCGTCGACCTGGCCACCCCGACGGCCTCCCCGCCGCCCTGGTTCACCCTGGCCCACCCCGAGGCGCTGCCGGTCACCCCGGACGGAACCCGCCTCACCCACGGCAGCCGCGACACCTACTGCCTCACCGCGCCCGCCTACCGCGGTGCGGCCCGCCGGATCGCCTCCGCCCTGGCCGAACGGTACGGCGACCACCCCGCGCTCGCGCTGTGGCACGTACACACGAGTACGCCACGCTCTGCCACTGCGACCACACGGCCGCCGCCTTCCGGGTGTGGCTGCGCGCCCGCCACGGCTCGCTGGACGCCCTCAACGACGCGTGGGGCACGGCCTTCTGGAGCCAGCGCTACACCTCCTGGGAGCAGGTGCTGCCGCCGCGAACGACGCAGTGGCACAAGAACCCCGGCCAGGGGCTGGACTTCCACCGGTTCTGGTCCGGCGAGGTCATCGCCGCCTACCGCGAGCAGCGCGACGCGATCCGCGCCCACAGCGACCGGCCGGTGACGACCAACCTGATGCTCCCCGCCTACCAGAACATCGACCTGTGGGCCCTGGCCCGCGAACTCGACGTCGTGAGCTCCGACCAGTACCCCGGCTCACCCGGACTGGACGCCGCAGCCGACGCCGCCTGCCACGCCGACCGCACCCGCTCCCTGGCCGGCGGCAGACCCTGGCTGCTGATGGAGCAGGGCACCAGTACGGTGTACGACCGCGACCGGGTGCTGGCCAAGGAGCCCGGGGAGATCCTGCGCCACACCCTCGGGCACATCGCCCGCGGTTCGGAGGGTGCCCTCTTCTTCCAGTGGCGGCAGTCCCGGGCCGGCGCCGAGATGTGGCACTCGGCGATGGTCCCGCACGCGGGGCCCGACAGCCGGATCTTCCGCGAGGTCACACAGACCGGCGAGGCGGTCGCCCGGCTCGGCGAGCTGGCGGGATCGACGGTCACCGCCCAGGTTGCCGTCCTGCACGACTCGGACGCCTGGTGGGCGCTGGACATGGACGGCCTGCCCTCCCCCGACCTCGGCTACCACGAGGCACTGGGCCGGGCCCACCGAGCCCTGTGGGACGCTGGCGTCACGGTCGACTTCGCCCATCCCGAACACGAGTTGGACCACTACCGGCTCGTCATCGCCCCGGCCCTGTTCCTGATGTCCGACGCGGGCGCCGAGAACCTGCGCCGTTACGTCGAGGGTGGTGGCACGCTGCTCGTCCAGCACGCGAGCGGATTCGTCGACGAGCGCCTGCACGCCCGGCTGGGCGGGTATCCCGGCGGGCCGCTGCGTGAGGCGCTGGGCATCCGCGTCGAGGAGTACCGGCCGCTGCGGCGAACGGAGCGGATCGTCCTGTCGGACGGGTCGTACGGCACCGTCTGGAGCGAGTCCGTGCGTGCCGAGGGTGCTCAGACGCTCGCCGCCTACACCCACGGCATGCTCACGGACGGCCCCGCGCTCACCCGGCACCGCTTAGGCACCGGGCAGGGCTGGTACCTCTCGACCCGCCTGGAGAAGACCGACTACGGCGCCCTGGTCCGCCGGCTGCTCGTCGAGTCCGGCGTCGGGCCGGAGCTGCCGGATCTGCCGACCGGTGTCGAAGCCGTCACCCGGCACGCGCCCGACGGCCGCCGATGGCACGTCCTGATCAACCACCGCACCGAGGCCCTACCCCTGCCGGAGCCCGCTCACGACCTGCTCACCGGTGCGACCGCCCGCGAAGTGCCGCCCGGTGGCTGCGCGGTGCTGCGCAAGCCCTGACCTGGAAAGGCCACCATGACCAAGGAACAGCAGAGCATCAGCTGGGGGCACGAGGCCCTCCGGCTGAAGATCCGCCTCGATGACGACGGCAGCCCGCGCCTGACACACCTCGGACCGCCCGGCGCGGCGGACCTCAACCCCGGTACGCCCCTGCCTCTGGTGGAAGTGACGGCCGCAGGCCACGGCCGCAACTGGTCGGGCAGCCGCCTCGTCGACACCGGCCTCGGCGGGCGGCTGCGCCACCGGGCCCACCACGCGACCCGCGAGGGCGACTGGCACACGCTGACCGTCCAACTCCACGACCCGGAGACCGGGTTGGCCGCCGAGGTGACCTACCGGTCGCCGAACGGGGTGCCCGCACTGCGCAGCGAGGTGACCCTGCGCAACGAAGGGCGGGCCACGCTGCACCTGGAGTCGGTCAGCTCTCTCGTGGTGGGCTGCCTCACCCCGAGCGGGCCCGCGGCCATCGACGCCGCGGACCTGTTGTGGGCGGAGAACGACTGGCTGGCCGAGTGCCGCTGGCAGCGACAGCCGATGCGCCGGACCACACCCGCCCTCAGCGCACGCGTGGACTACGGGCACGGCAAGGCAGGCTTCGCCCTGAACGGCCGGGGCACCTGGTCCAGTTGCGGCCACCTGCCCATGGGCGGCCTGACGGACCGCCGCTCCGGTCGCACCTGGCTGTGGCAGATCGAGCACAACGGCGGAGGCTGGCGCTGGGAATGCGGCGAACGCGACAAGGCCGCCTACGCGGCGCTGTTCGGGCCCACCGACACCCACCACGGCTGGCGGCACCCCCTGGAACCCGGGGCCGCCTTCCGCACCGTCCCCGCCGCGCTGTCCTTCAGCGCCGAAGACGGCCCCGACGCCGCGTTCGCCGCGCTGACCCGCTACCGCCGCGCCGGGCGCCGCCCGCACGCCGACCACCGACGCCTGCCCGTCATCTTCAACGACTACATGAACTGCCTGATGGGCGATCCCACCACCGACAAGCTGCTCCCACTCGTCGACGCGGCCGCCGAGGCGGGCGCCGAATACTTCGTCATCGACGCCGGCTGGTACGACGACGATGACGGCGGCTGGTGGAGCACCGTCGGCGCCTGGGAACCGGCCGCCTCCCGCTTCCCCGGGGAGAGGGGCATCCACGAGGTGCTGGACCGCATCCGCGAGCACGGCATGGTCCCCGGCCTGTGGCTGGAGCCGGAGGTGATCGGCATCCACAGCCCCATGGCCAAGTCCCTGCCCGACGAGGCGTTCTTCCGGCGCGACGGCGTCCGCGTCACGGAGACAGGCCGGCACCACCTGGACCTGCGTCACCCCGCGGCCCGCGCCCACCTGGACCAGGTCGTGGACCGCCTGGTCGGCGAGTGGGGCGTCGGCTACCTCAAGCTCGACCACAACATCGACCCCGGCTCCGGCACCAGCGCCCACCCCGGCGAGACGCCGGGCGCCGGCCTGCTCGGACACAACCGCGCCCACCTCGACTGGCTCGACGGCATCCTCGACCGGTACCCGCACCTCGTGGTGGAGAACTGCTCCTCCGGCGGCATGCGCTGGGACCACGCCCTGCTGTCCCGGCTGCAGCTGCAGTCCACCAGCGACCAGCAGAACCTCCAGCTCTACGCGCCCATCGCGGCCTCCGCGCCCACCGCCGTCACCCCCGAGCAGGGTGCCGTGTGGGCCTACCCCCAGCCGGAGGACTCCCTCGACGAGGTCGCCTTCACCATGGCGAGCGCCCTCCTCGGGCGCATCCACCTCTCCGGCCGTATTCCCGAACTCCGGCCGGAGGCCCGCGCCCTGGTCCACGAAGCGGTCGCCGTGTACAAGGCCATCCGCGCCGATCTGCCGCAGGCAGTGCCGTCCTGGCCACTCGGCCTGCCCGCCTGGGACGCCCCCTGGATCGCCCTCGCCCTGCACACCCCCGCCACCACCTACCTCACCGCCTGGCGCCGCCCCGGCGCCGAGCCCTCCGCAACCCTCCGCCTGCCCCATCTGCGCGGCTCCCACATCCACGCGGACCCGCTCTACCCGTCCACCAGCCAGGCCACCACCACCTGGGACCCCGGCACCGGCGGCCTCTCCCTGACCCTGCCCAGCGCCCCTGCCGCAGTCCTGCTCCGCCTCGCCCGCCGGGAGACGGGCGCCTAGCGGAGACGACCTCGGCGGACGCCCCGACGCGGGCCGCCCGTGCTGTTCGCATTCCCTCACCCTGCCGCTTCACCGTCTCTCCACCCGGAGGAAGTCCCCATGCCTCTCACCGACTTCGGCCATGACGAACTCGTCGGCTACCGACCGGCGTCGACCGCACCGCACGACTTCGACGCCTTCTGGCAGCACACCCTCGACGACGCCCGGTCACGGGGCGGAGCGGTGAAGGCCGAGCGTGTCACCGACCGGTTCCGGCTGCGCACCGTCGAGGTGGACGACCTGCGCCTGCCCGGCTGGAACGGCGAGCCGGTGGCCGCCTGGCTGCTCCGCCCGCGCGGAGCCGAAGGCCCGCTGCCCGTGGTCGTCACCTACATCGGCTACAGCGGCGGCCGCGGCCTGCCCACCGACCACCTCTTGTGGCCCGCAGCCGGTTACGCCCAGCTCGTCGTCGACAGCCGCGGCCAGGGCCACGACACCCCGGACCGGCCTCTGGGCGACGGCACCCAGTGGGTCGAGGGATTCATGACCCGCGGCATCGACTCGCCCGAGAACTACTACTACCGCCGCCTGATGACCGACTGCGTGCGAGCGGTGGACGCCGTCGCGGAACTGCCCGGCCTCGACACCCGCCGGGTCGTGGTCGCGGGCGCCAGCCAGGGCGGCGGACTGGCCCTCGCCGCCGCCGGACTCCTGGGGGACAGGGTGGCGGCGGTGATGCCCGACGTACCGTTCCTGTGCCACTTCCGCCGCGCCGTCCAGATCACCGGCGAGGGCCCCTACCCGGAAATCGCCCATTACCTGCGCTGGCACAGCCGCCACCGCGTGGAGCCGGCCCTCGCCACCCTCGACTACTTCGACGGCATCCACTTCGCCCAGCGGGCCACCGCACCAGCCCTGTTCAGCGTCGGCCTGATGGATCCGATCTGCCCGCCCTCCACCGTCTACGCGGCCTTCAACCACTACGCGGGCCAGGACCGGACCATGACCGTCTGGCCGTTCGCCGACCACGGCGGCGGTTGCGGCTCCAACCCGCCCGTCCAACTGGACTGGCTCGCCGAGCGCGGCCTCGCACCCGAGCAGGGCTCATCGACGGGCTGACGGCCATCGGGGTGTCACCTCTGCGGGTGTCCGGGCCGGAGCCGACGACCCCAACGGCACCGGCGGCCGCCGTCCGTGGTCAGCGCTCCAGTAGAAAGTCGAACACCGCCTGACGACCCTTGTCGCTCGCCGCCCTGTTCTGCACCGAGTGCGCGGCGCCCGGCACCACCACGACGCGGGCTCGCGGTGTCAGCCTCTTCTGCTCGTAGAGCCCTTCCAGCGGTGTCGACAGGTCGCGGTCCCCGCCGAGCAGCAGGACCGGTACGCCCGGAAGCCGGCAGTGCTGCTGCGGCAGCGGCTGCACGGCGGTGCGAGGCCAGTGCAGACAACTCAGCATGGAGCCGAGTCCCGTTGCCGTGGCGGCATCGAACGGGCCGAAGTCGGCCGGGGTCAGCTCCGCGGCCGCCTTCTCAAGGGCCTCCTGGCGTCCCGCCGCCGGCGCATCCGCGCTGCCCCACGGGTAGCGGCCGTCCAGGCACAGGGTCGAGGCGTGCAGCCCCTGGCTCAGCTCCTGCGCGGTCGCCGCGCTCCCCTGCCGTACGTCCGCGATCAGGCCCCGCAGCGGCGCGGGGTCGCCGGCCGCCGCCTTGTGCAGGGCGTCGATCATCGCGGCGTAGTCCGGGTCCACGAACTCCCAGGTGGTCAGGGCGTCCAGTACGTCGACGCCATTGCCGTACGTGGCCACCACCTCGGCCAGGTCCGCCGCCGGGTCCGTGGCGCAGCCGATCGCCTCGCAGGCCCTGGTCAGCACGCGCGGCGCCGCGCGCATCGCGTCGAGGTCCATCGGGTCGTAACCGGTCTGCGGTACGACCGAGTCCAGCACCATCCGAGCGACGCGCCGCGGGTACGCCAGGGCGTACCGTTCGGCGGTGTACGTCCCGTACGAGACACCGTCGAGCGTCAGCTTCCGCGCGCCCAGCGCCCGGCGCAGCAGTTCCAGGTCGGCGACCGTGTCAGTCGTGCCGTAGAAGCGGCGGTCGGGGCCGATGGCCGCGGCGCAGTCCGTCACCGCCCGTGCGGTGGGCGGCGTGAGGTCGGACGACCCCATCTCCTGCTGCAGCTGCGGACACTGCAGCGCGCCCGCGCCGGTGCCGCGCTGGTCGACCATCACGAGGCGGTAGTCCTTCAGCACCGGCGCCAGCTTCTTGCTCAGCCGTTCCACGAACGGCACACCTGGCTGCCCCGGACCACCCGTCAGGAACAGCAGGACACCCTTCGGTGCCTTCACGTTGTCCGCCATCGCGACCTTCAGGCCCAGCCGGCCCGGCACCCGGCCGCCGTGGTCGAGCGGAACCGACAAGGTGGCGCAGGTGTAGCCGTCCAGGCCGGGGCAGGCCGCGGCGCCGGAAAGCCCTCCGCTCCCTCCCAGTGCCGCGGCCGCCCTGCCCGGCGCCGCCGACGTGCACGTCCCCGACAGCATCAGCATGCCGGCGGCCAGCGCCACCGTCGCCAGCGCCTTGGGCCTGCGCATCCCCCGCGCCTTCGCGCCCGTCCGTCTTCCCCTCATCCCCGTACTCCCCCACATCTGCGTGCCCTTCCCCTGCCTCGTGTCCCGTGGCTTACGGACCTGTGTCCGCGCCGGCCTCCTCGTCGGTGCCGGCCACCAGACTGCTCGAACCGTCCTCCTCCAGCGAGAGTCCATGCCACGATTCGAGCAGGTTCGAAGGGTCGGGGGCTGCGGGCGACAAGGGACGGTGGACGCAGGACAGGGCCATGCAGACCAGGGGGACCGGGGGAAAGAGCCGTTGATCGAACTCACCGTGGACGCCGCCGGGCTGGCCCGCTCCCGTTTCGCGGTCTCGCCGTTGCACGAGGTCGCGGCGACGCTGCTGCCCTCGGGCCTCAGCCCGGGCCCGGACGCCGATCCCTGGATCGCACGCGCCCGGAGCGTGCTGCGCCGGGCGCGGCTGCCGCTGCTGTCGGAGCTGGCCCTGGACGACGGCGGATATGTACCCGACTTCCTCAGCCCGCATCCGTCCGGGCCGTCGCCCACCGTCGAGGAGGAACTGGAGCGGGTCCGTTCCACCCCGCCCGAGCGCGTCCTCGGCGAACTCCGGGCATTGCGCGACGGCCGCCCGTGCAACGGCCTGGCCGGATCGGAACTGCCCCCGGAGGTGAGGCGGGCGATGGCCCGGGGCGGTGGGCACGTCGCCCGGCAGGCCGCTCAGGAGCTGCGGCGCTACTGGGACCTGGCTTTCGCCCGGCACTGGGAGGCCGCGAAGGCCGTCCTGGAAACGGAGGTCGACCGGTGCGCCGGGGTGTTGGCCCGGCGCGGGGCGGCCGGGCTGTTCAACTCGCTGCATCCCGGCATCCGGTGGGCCGACGGCACGCTGCGCGTCGACAGCCGGTTCACGGTGGAGCTGGCCGTGCCGCTGCTGGTCGTGGTGCCCTCGCTGGTGGCGCCGCGGCCGGGTGTGGCCGTGGACCCGGTCAGGGGTGGACGAAGACCGCCGATGGTGGCCTACCCCGTGCGCGACAGGGCCACCGCGCCGACGCCCCGTACCGCCGAGCTGGCCCGGCTGCTCGGCCCCACCCGAGCCGGACTGCTCACAGCGCTGGCGAAGCCGGCCTCCACCGCGCAGCTTGCGGCACGGCACTTCCTCAGTCCCGCCACGGTCTCGTACCACCTGGGCGTCCTGCACCGGGCGGGTCTCGTCACCCGTGCCCGGTCCGGACGGATGGTGCTCTACCGCCGTACCCCGGAGGGTTCCCGGCTGGCAGCAGGAGGCCGGTAGTCACGCTCGGCCCTGTTTGCGCCTCCGGCCCACGGTGCCGGACATCACGATCACCTACGACAACGCAACGAGGACCGCGACCGTCGGGTCGAGGTCCTCGCGTCCGTGCCGTTACAAGGATTGTCCGAGGGGCGAGTCGACCACCGACGATACGCTCGTGCCGGCGCAGGGGCACGCTCGTGCCGGCGCAGGGGCGGCTCAAGCTCCAGGAGCCGGGCGCTCTCACTGCCTCCCCATGAGAACCGGCATCCAGCGGACGCATGCTTCCTGGCCTCCGCCATCCAACGAGATCACCAACGCAGTCAAAACCAGTGGGCGAGCGGAGGCCTGTGCACGCACGACTGCGTCACCCGGCCTACGGGTTGAACCGCCCCGGTTCGAATAGAGACTCGATTTTATGAAAGGATCGAGTCATGGCACGACCTTCCCGTTACCCGCTTGAGCTCCGCCGTCGTGC
>NZ_JBFBBE010000144.1:0-21072 GCF_040682555.1 Streptomyces sp. NPDC051172 | reverse complement strand
GACCTGCCGCCCCTGGCCACCGGCTGAGCCCCGCCGGGCCGCCCGGCCCGGCTACGGAAAGCCCGACGGCGTCCGGCCGATACTTGGCCGGACGCCGTCGTCGCATGTTCTGCGCTGTTGTTAATGGTGCGGCTACGCATGCGCCGAGGCGCGGTGGCGAAGTCCGTCCCGCGCGCCCGTCCTCTTTACCAAACTCCACGCCATCAGGTCGCTGAGCAGCCCAGATACCGAGCTACGGCTCGACGGCCGATGGTTCACGGCGGGTGCTCGATCCCCTGAGCCCCCTGCACCAGTCAGTCCAGGCATGCCCGCAGCAGCCGGCCGAACAGCGACCTGGCTCGGCCCGCCTTCGTCGTTATCCCGTCGCCGTCGCTTGACCTCCTCGGGCAGTACCACCGGAACCGGTTACCCGGGCCGACGGTGAGTTGCCCTCCATCAGATCGCCTTGGCCTGCGCGCCGATGTCCGGGAAGGCCGACTGTGCGTCTGCCTCGGCGTACGTCTGGCCGGCGTTGTTCAGCAACGCCGCGAACGTACCCATCAACTCGATGGCACCGGCAGCGTCCTGCATGACCTGAATCAACTGGGGGTTGACCGCTGCGGCGAACTGCGCTCCGCCGTCGGCGAGGGGGTCCGGGGTCCACGTCAGGCCGCCCAGCTGGTGCGAGTCCGAAACCGTACCGCAATCCTGGCCGAACAGGTTGGGATCGTCGATGGCGGCCTGCACCTGCTTCTTCGCGTCCTCGTACCCTTCGGTAGCCAGCGCGCATTCGTCGACCCAGGTCTGCTCCGTCGCGTGCAGCGTGCCGAGGTCGATCATGAAGGGCGCACTGTCCGGAAGGGTGGGCATGGCGCCGCCCGATCCGCCTCCCGGCTTGCCGGGCACGAAGTCCGGGGCCACGTTGTAGGCCGTGCTCAGCGTCGGCATCCCCTCCATGAACAGGAGCTCGTCCTGTAGGACCCCCAGAACTTGGGATTCCGGGGATGTGCCGCTGGTGTCGGAATTCTTCGTCGCCGAGACCCCGTAGACGTCTTCGTAGCTTTGGGCCGCCTTCTTCTGATCGCTTGAGCTCGGGTCGATGTTCGGTACCCAGGGGTCGCCGTCGTATTGCGATGCGATAGGGCTCAGGTTATCGGTCATGGGACACCCCGCTCTCTCAGGCCAGCGGCCTTCTGATCGACCATTCATGATGACGTGTTGCCCGGCGCGGTTTCGACGTCCTCGTTCGTGGACGTCATCCGGCGCCCGGAAGAGGAGCTACTCAATCTCCGGCCATCCCGCGACCCTTAACGTGCGGACATATATGTGGGTGCCTCCGGGGTGGGAAGAGGAGACGTGCGGGATGGCTGACACGAACGGCGACGGTGAGGCATTGATCCATGTGGACCGGGAGCTGTTCGAACCCGCGACCGGCGACCCGGCGGGTCAGGACCTCCAGGCGTCCGATTCCGTGAACTCCGCCCCGAACTCCTCTGCGACTCAACCGGCGGTCGACGGGCACGCCTCCGCCTCCGGTGATGCCGGACAATCGCCTGACAGCGGACCGCTGATTCATCTGGACAGGGGTTTCTTCAGCCGCGCGACCAGCGAGAGCGGCGACGGAGGCAGCGTCGGCCGGGGAGACGCTGGGCACACAGACCGGTCCGGGCACGGAAACAGCACCTCGACTTCCGCTACTCCGCCCGCGGCGGATCACGCGAACGGCGGCGGCATGCCCGGGGCGGGGGCGGGTACCGCAGCCGGCGGCAGGCAGAACGAGGCCGTGCCCCGGCACGGCTCGACGGCGCCGACCCAGCATTCGTCCACCTCGCATGACGCTACGACACCGGCTCAGCAGTCATCGACATCGCATGACGCTGCGGCACCGGCGCAGCAGTCATCGACGTCGCATGAATCGCCGACACCGGCGAACTCGACGACTACGACACCCAGCTCGGGCGACTCTGCCTCCAGCCAGGGCATGTCACAGGGACAACCCCTCGTCGAACGCACCATCGACGGCCAGCACTTGTGGGGCTCGCAAACGCAGGACGGCGGCTGGATTTCCCAGGACGGAAAGACTTATGTCTCCAATGGTGGTGAGGTCCAGCATGGTCTGACGGCGCCGGATGGTTCGTTTCTGCCGAATGGTGAAGTCCGGCAGATCGATGGTCATTCGGTTTATGGCTCTCGGTTGGATGACGGGTCGTTCCGGTCGGAGGACGGCGGCACGATGGTCTCGGCCGATGGTGCGGTCGAGCATGGGCGAACGGCGTCTGATGGTCACTTTTTGACGGAGCATTCTGTTGACGGCCGGCAGATGTGGGGTTCGGATACACGGGACGGCGGCTGGATCTCTCAGGACGGCACGGCCTACGTCTCCGGTGACGGTGCCGTCGAACATGGGCTGACCGCGCCGGACGGTTCGTTCCTGCCGAATGGCGAAGTCCAGCAGATCGATGGCCAGTCGGTTTACGGCAGCCGTCTGGACGACGGATCGTTCCAGTCCCAGGACGGGACGACGATGGTCACCGCTGACGGAGCCGTCGAGCACGGCCGGACCCTGCCCGATGGGCAGTTCCTCACCCAGCGGACCATTGACGGCCGGGATTTGTGGGGCTCGGGTACGCAGGACGGGGGCTGGGAATCCCAGGACGGATCGGTCCACGTTTCCGGTGACGGCGAAGTCCAACGCAGCCTGACAGCACCGGCCGTCGCCTCTCCGACGGACGGCCAAGCGCAGCAGGTCGACGGTCGGACGGCTTTCGGTACTGGTCTGGGTGACGGTTCGTTCGCGTCGCAGGACGGGACGACGACGGCCACCTCGGACGGCTCCGCCGGTGGCGGCGCGACGACGTCGGGCGGGCAGACCCTGCCGGACGGGTCGTTCGCGCCGGACGGCCAGGCAGCTTCGGACGGGCAGATGGCGTCGGGTGAGTCGTACCCGTCCGATGGCGGTGTGTCGGGCGGTGACGGCACCACGGCGGCGACGGACGGCGGCGTTGCCGACAACGGGTCGACGGCATCGGCCGATCAGACCATGACGGGCGGTCAGGTCACCTCGGATGGCCAGGCCACGACGGGCGGTCAGGTCACGTCGGACGGCCAGACCACGACGGGCGGTCAGGGCGCCTCGGACGGCCAGACGGCGACGGCCGCGCAGGCTGCGGCGGACGGGTCTTCCACGGGCGCCGACGGCCTGTCGAGCGGGGACGGCACGGGGACGGCGAACGCGACGGACGGCGGTGTCGCCGGCGACGGGTCGACGACGACGCAGGGCGCGTCCGACAGCACCTCGTCTGACAGCACCTCGTCTCTCACGTCGCGGACGGTGGGTGGTCAGACTTTGTTGGGCACCAGCACCGCCGACGGGGGGTGGCTGTCGCAGGACGGGACCGTGTACGTCTCCAGCGACGGTCAGGTCGAGAACGGGCTGACCGCGCCGGACGGCTCGTTCCTGCCGAACGGCCAGGTGCGGACCGTCAACGGTCAGCAGATGTACGGAAGCGTGCTGAGTGACGGGACGTGGCAGTCGGAGGACGGGACGACCCAGATCAGCCCGGACGGCACGGTCGCGACCGGACAGACCACGTCGGACGGGTCCTTCCTCACCTCGCGGACCGTGGACGGCCAGACGCTGTTGGGGACCAGCACCTCGGACGGAGGATGGATCTCCCAGGACGGGAACGCCTATGTCTCGGCGAGCGGAGAGGTCGAGCACGGCCTCAGCACCCCGGACGGCAGTTTCCTGAAGGACGGGGTCACCAAGACCCTGCCCAACGGCCAGGTTCTCTACGGCTACATGTCCGGCGGTGACTTCTACTCGTCCGACGGCTCGACCGTCGTCCTGGCGGACGGCACCGTCCTCAACGGCACGCTCGACTCGCAGTCCGGCCTCTTCACCGCGTCCGACGGCTCCACCTATCTCGTCACCGACAACGGCATCGAAAGCGCCACGAAACAGAGCGACGGCTCGTTGCTTCTAGCCAACGGGCAGACGGTGATGACCCCCGGAGCGTGGGCCGTGGACATCGGCCACCTCGGAGACGCCATCACATTGGTACAGAACCGGGCCGATGTGATCCAGGAAAATATCAAGGTCATCCAGGATCAGTACATGAACATCGAATTCGCCTGGACGGGTCCGGCCGGTAAGACCTTCCAAGACGTGGCCTTCGAGGCCGATGGCACCATGACGGCCCTCCAGGATCTCCTCACCGAGATGATCGAACGCATGACGACCAGCAGGAACAACTACATCAACGCCGAGACCACCAACGTCTCCAATCTGCAGGTCTCCTGAGGGGGTACCCGACCATGCAAAGCATTCCCAAGGACTACAACTCCAGCAAGCTCGCGGTAGATCCGATCACGCTGAGCGACAGCTGTGACAAATTGACCGATGCCGCTCAGAACATCGGTACCGCATTGGGTGACATCATGAACTGTCTGAGTGAGCTGAGGATTTCCTGGACCGGTGACTCGGCGGACGTGGCCGATGATTTCAACCAGCGCTGGTCGAAGGTGACGGGTGAACTCTACGGTACCGAGGCCGCTCAGATCGTCAATACCCTCACCTTTGGGGGGTTCTACGCCGCCGATCCTGGAGCCGAGGGCGTCATCCCCGCCTTGACCAAAGGTGTCGCCAAGGCGGCCGGGAACTACGCCAACGGCGAGGGTGCCGTGAAGGCGATGTTCTGGAATCTCGGTAACGGGCTGGCGCAGTCCGGCGGTTCGGGTGGTTCGTCGCACACCACCGTGGACCAGCCAAGCGGCATCAACGGAAATTACCACACCACCGCGGTCAACGAAATCGGACTCTGAGGTAGCGCCAGATCATGTCCAACGACTCGAACCAGCTCAAGACCAAAAAATGGGACCCGAATCCCGCGTATAACCTCGGGAATATGCTGATCAATTTCGGCGACCTGCTGTTCGAGAAGTTGAGTAGCATGATCGGCTCTCTGGGTGGCCTGTCGTGGACCGGTAGCGCCTGGCAGGCCATGAAGGATGCCTCCGTCTCGGTGTCGGACGCGGTGAAACAGGTCTGCGAGGAGATCTGGCACACCGGCGAAATGATCAACTATTACGCCCTGGAGCGCACCAGAGAGGAGATTTCACAGACGAAGGATTGGTGGAAGGGGCTCGTCGAAGCTATCGTCGGCTTCGTCCTCGGGGTGCTCTCGTTCGCGCTGCCCGCACTGCTGGCTACGCTCGGGGCGGCGATGGCTGCCATAGGCGGGGTCCTCGAAACGATCGGCAATGCCGTCGAGGCGCTCGGCACAATGGCCTCGAACGCCCTCAAGTTCGTCAGCTACGCCGACAGCTCGGCCAGCGCCTGGGCGAAAATCGGCCAGTTCGGCGTAGACGCTCTCATTTTTTCAGCCGAAGGCTTCGGTATCAACGCGGCCTCGGTGGCCGCGGGCAATGCGGCCGTCGGTCTGCCGACAAGTCTGCAGGAGCTCATCCCGGTCCCCACGTCCCTTGAGGAGGTGCCCGGCTTCATCGCAAACACGCTGCTGTGGGGCGGGTTGGGCGCTGTCGCGGGTATGGCCGTGAAGGGCGCGGCCGACTCGCTCAAGGCGAAGTTCGATGCCAAAAAGGTCAACGTAAACGTCAACACCGCCGATCTTCAGGTCTCGACGGGTGCCGCGACGGGCAAGGGGACCGGGACGGGACTGACGCTGCCGTCGTCGGTCACCTCGGTCGACGCGGCGCTGGTCGACTCGTCCAAGGGCTTCAACAAGTCCGACCTGACGCTGTCCTCGGAGGCCCAGGTCAACTCCGCCACGATCACAACGGCCGGTACCGGCGGGGCTTCGAAGGTCACCTCCACGGCGCCTCGGACCACTGCGGCGGCCGAGCCCGCCACGACCGTCCGGACCGGCGGCGATGCACCGGCCGTATCGAACAAGGTGACCCCGGTGGACGCAGGCGTCTCGCCCGGCGGCTCCTCGGCGGTCAAGGCCGCCACCGACGGCGCCCAGCCGGTGCAGTCCGCCCCGAAGTCCGATGCGGTCGGCACGAACCCCAACGCGACCACGAGCGGAGTCGGGGACAACTCCTCTGGTAGCAGCAGCGCAGTCCTGAAGGACGTCAGCGGTGGCCTGAGCGGAGTGGCCAAGACGGCACAACAGGCTGTGCAGAAGCCGACGGACAGCTCGGCGGTCGGGCAGCAGGCCGGCGCGTCTGGTGCTTCCGGCGCTGCCGAGTCGGTGGGCGCGTCCGGCGCGGTGCGAGGCGTGCGGACGAACCTGGAGGCCCAGCCGACCACTGCCGCGCCTCACGAGACCGTCCCCCAGACCCCGACGCCGTCCCAGACGTCCGGCGCCGGTGACCACACCACGCACGCCGCGGACTCGGCCGCGTCCACGGCGGCAAAGACGATCGACACCGGGTTGAGGCAGACGCAGAACGCGCTGCGCACCGCCGACGACGGCAGCCGTCCGGCTACGCCGGCCACGCCGGAGAGCGCGTCCGCCAGGTCTACCGTCGACAGCGCCCGTTCGGCCACGCCGGCTACCTCTGCCAGGTCTTCTGTTGACAGCGGTCGTGTGTCTACGCCGGACTCGGCGTCCCATGCGGTGTCTGCTGAGGAGAAGGTTTCTCCGGTGCGCTCTGTGCCGGTGGGGAAGCCGAAGGTCATGCAGCCGGCTGATGTGGTGGCGGCGCAGCGGGCCGAACTCGTGGACGGTGGGTCTGGCGCTGGCGCGCACGACACGGCGGGCAGCGCTTCTGTGAGGTCCGCCGCCGACGGGGCGCAACGGGTTCCGAACGCCGGGCGCTATCCGCTCACGTCGGAAGGCGGCCTCGGCGGTCGCCTGCTACAGCCGGCAAAGAGCGCGGCGTCGGCCCCGGCCCGGGTGCCAGGGGCGATCACGAAGCCACTCACCAGGCCGGACAGCGAGTCGGTGCCGGGCACCGCCGGGGTCCGGACGGCGGCCGACGGACTGACGGCGGACAAGACCGCAACGGTGGAACCCGCCGCGGTGATGTCATCGTCCGACGGGGCGCTGCACGGGGCGTCGGCCAAGTCGGCGTCCGAGGTCCGTGGATCCGAACCGAGCACGAAGGGCGAGGTGGCCGGGACCGGGAACGCCGAGCGGGCGTCGGCCGAGGCGCGGCAGTCCACGGCCGACACGGGCGAGCGGACGTCGCAGGCGCAAGCGGCGGCGGGCGGAGCCGAGCGGGCCGCGGGCGACGGGCGGTCGGGCGCGGTCGGGGCGTGGCCGTCCACCAGGTCGGGGGACACCGGTTCTGAGCGGGTGTCGGAGGCCGAGACCGGTCCTCGGGCGGCAGGGCAGGAACACGTGGGGGGCGGCGGAAAGTCCGCGGCGGAACAGCGGAGTGCGGTAGCCGGGAACAAGTCTGCGCCTGCTGCGGCAAAGACCGACGAGGCAAGGTCCTCCTCCGCCGAAGCGGTGCGCACGGAGCAGGAGGCCAAGGGCCCGGAGAGCGCAACCGCCGCCAGTGTGGGCGACCACGTCCGCACGCAGTCCGCCGCGCACGCAACGTCCTCGCACGAGACCGGTTCCGCGCATGAGAAGGACAACGCAGGGTCTGCATCAGCGGGCAGTCGCGACTTTGCCGCGCAGGCCGACAAGTGGCGCTCCTACCTCGCCGGTCGCGACGCCGGTACGGTCCGGCTCCTGGGATTCCTGGAGAAATCCGGCAGGACTAAGGAGGTCCTGAGCCACGGTTACGCGAACTTCAAGGAGAAGGACCTCTACGGCGGCCGCTACCTGGGCAGCGTCGGCCGTGTGCAGGCGGAGGCGGATTTCCACCACGCCGTTCTCAACGACTTCAAGCAGCAGTGGCGGGAGGGCTTCGACGAGGCCAAGTGGTCCGACACCTACGAGCGGCACGCGGCGACCGCCGACCGCTTCTTCGCCAACGCGTCGTCACGCCATCGTGAACTGGAGCACATCGACAGGGACTTCACGAAGGCGGTCGACCAGGTGCGCCAGGACGACATGCGCGGGCGCCATCTGCGCGAGGAAGAGGGCCTGCCCAGCCGGGACGACTTCGAGACCGACCGCTACAAAGAGGCCACGTACGAAGCCGACAACGGCAAGCCGCGTCCCGGCGAGGACGGCTATGTGCCGACCTCCCTGTCGCACCTGCGCGCCGACACCTTCGCGAAGGTCCGCTCGGTCGTCGACAAGGCGTACAAGGAGTTCCCCGACGACCCGGCGGCGCGGCTGAATTCCATCGACCGGCAGACCACGGAACTACGCGAGAACCTGCCGCAGAGGATCGCTCTGCTCGCCGACTCGTCCAGGGAAGTCGAGCACGCCACGCGGCGGTTGGACGAGCGAATCGACCCTGCTGACTACGAGGAGCGGTTCAACGAGCAGCCGGCCCTGGATGCCGAGAACCTCGCCAGGTTCCGTCAGGAGTTCCAGGACGACCTCCACTCGTCCTACCAGCAGGCCCGGAACACAACCGACGTGGGAGCGCGGGCATCGCGGGCCGGTGAGGAATTCGACCACGTCTGGCAGCAGCACGTCGACCGGGTCTTCGAGACGCTGGACAGCAGGATCGGGCACGCCGAGTTCAGGCAGTTCAAGAACGCCGACCTGCAACGGCAGCTGAAGGACGCTTTCAACCGCTACGAGGAGAGCCGGCTGCGCTCCTTCGACCAGGCGGCCCGGGACCGCCTGACCACGGAGCTGACCCACGCCAACGAGAAGGCGGTGGACGAGCACTGGTACGACTACGCGAACAACCCTGACAGCCGGGCCCACGTTCAGCTCCGCTGGGACGGCGATGAGAACCGGCCCGCCCGCTCCTACGACGACAACCGAGCCCGGCTCGACTCCCAGATCGAGGCGCGGTTTGACCACGAACTCGACCTGCGGATTGTCCTTGAGGGCGCCGCCAAGGCGTTCCATGCACTCGGTGGGAAGGCGGTGTCGGAGGCCCCGAAGGGGGAGACGCTCTCATCGGCCGACGCGCTCGCCAAGCTCACCGCCGACGACTTCGGCGTCGAGACCGTGCGTACCTACGACGCGATCTCCGCGCCGTTTGGAAAACACAACATCGACGCGTGGTTGCAGCACGAGAAGAACAACGAGAACACGTTCCAGAACACCCTGGACTCCCTTCCGTCGCCCGAGGCCCCGGCGGCAGCGCCGCACTCGCCCGATTCCGGAACCCGGCCGGAATCGGGACCGGGGAGGGAATCAGCACCTGAGAGCGGAACCGAGCCCGGGCGAGAGACCGAGGCAGGGGCGGAAGCGGCACCCGAGCCCGGAACCCGGCCGGGAGCGGAATCGGCATCGGTGCCCGGGACCGGCCAGGACCACCGCCTGCCGTCCGCCGAGGACCGCTCCGTCGGTGATCAGCTAGTACAGGAAACGGTTCAGCGGCCGGCCGTGTCCCGGGCCACGTCTGTCATCAGCCGGTCCACCGACCGCACCGAGGAAGAGGCCCTCCACGAGTCGGCCTCACGGGAGCAGTCCGCGTCCGCCCGGCCGCAGGATCAGGGGGTGGACCACGCTGGATCGGAGTCCCGTACCACCGCCGCGCAGACAACCGCCGCGGAGACAGCGGACACCCACGCCGACGACGGCCTAGTGCAACTGGCCGCGCAGCAGGAAGAAGCGGCCGTACGGTCGGGGATGTCCAGTGTGTCGGACGTGCGGATCAAGGCATGGCGGAAATACGAGGAGGCCTCGGCCGCGCTCGCATATGCCCGACAGCGCGCCGACGAAGTCGTGCGGAACGAGGGGCTGCAGTGGGAGGTGCACCATGCCCGCCAGCTGGAGGCTTTTGCGTATGAACGTCAACGGCAGGCCGCCCGCGTTGTCAGCAGGTTGAACATGGCCCCGGTATGGGATCGCCTCTTCGATTCTTCTGTCCGGCAGGATGTTGAGGCGCAGGGAAGGATCTCGTCTCCCGGACCGGACACCGAACTCCCGCGGCAGCAGGAGCAGGTGCAGGACGTGCTGCACACCGCCGACGACGGCAGCCGTGCGGCCACGCACGACACGCTGTCCGGCGCCGCGTCGGCCGAGGTGCGGCCGTCCATGACCGACACGGGTGAGCGGACCTCGCAGGCGGAAGCGACGGCGCGTGAGGCTCAGCGTGTCGCGGACGCCCTGCGGTCGGACGCGGCTTCCGCTCGGACCAGGCTGGACCAACTCAAGTCGGAGCTGGAACCGAAGATGGCGGCGGCGCGGCAGCGCCTTGACGCCGACACCGCCGCGGTGGAGGCCGCAAAGACCCGGGAGGCCGAGACCCGGGAGGCCGGCCGCGAGGCGGCGTCGAAGCTTGAGAGCGCCAAGGCGGTGTCCAGGCGTGGCGCGGCGAAGCGGGGCCGAACCGACGGGCTGATCGAGGCGCAGAATGTCCATGATGAGGCATACGCCGAGTTCAGGGCGGCGCGTGAGGACCGGTTGGCAGCGGAGCTGCGCCAGACCGCCAGTGCCGCGCACCTCAATGCGGTGCGGTCGGCGGGGCCCGACGCGGAGTTGGCCGTTCGGTCCGTCGACAGGAGGGTGTGGGAGGCGGAGCTCGCGGCGGCGCGGGCGGACTTGGACCACACGATGCTGCGGCAGCAGCGGGACAACGCCGATGTTCGCCTGGCGGCGCTCGACCGGGTGTTCAAGGCTGAGGGCGCGCTGCGCGAGGCACGGGCGCAGGAACAGTCGACGGCCCAGCGTGTCGTGGCCGCCCTGCGCGAGGACGTGGCTCTCGCTCAGACGAGGCTGGACCAGCTGAAGTCGGAGCTGGAGCCGCAGATAGAGGCGGCGCGGCAGCGCCTCGACAAGGCCACCGCCGCGGTGCAGGCCACGAAGGCCCTGGAGTCCGAGGCCGAGAAGACCGACCGCGAAGCGCTGTCGAAGGTGGAGAGCGCCAACGCGGAGGTCGAGCGTGTGGCGGCGGCCAAGCGGGACGGAACCGCCACCCAGGCGGAGGTCGAGGCGGCGCGTGACGGGCTGGCCAAGGCACAGAAGGCCCGAAAGGCGACACAACGCAAGGTGTATCGAGTGCGCGCGGACCGGAAGGCGGCCGAGCAGCAGCAGCCGGTCACTGAAGCGGACCTCACCGCACTGCGGAGGGTGGTCGCGGACGCGATATGGGCCCATCACACCGCTGAAGTCAAGGCTGCGGCCGCGCAGGCACGGGTGTCCGAGGCCGAGGCATCCCCGCAGGAACACGAGGGGGGCGGCAAGTCCGCGGCGGACCAGCGGTCCGGCCGCACGAACGTCTCCGAGGAAGACCGGCGCCAGGCAGCGGGTCGCAAGGAGACAGCTGCCAGGATCGCCGAGGCGGAGCGCGCGGAGCAGGAAGCAGAGGACACGGGGAACGCGGCCGTCGGCAAGGCGGCCGAGATGCTGGACGGACCGTCCCAAGCCGCGAGGAACGTCGTCAAAGCGAAGGCCGCACTGTACGAGGCCGAGCGGCAGGAGTTGTATGCGCAGGGTGCTGCGCGGGTCGCGGCGATCCGGGCTGAGGCGGCGCGGGTCCGGGCGGATGGTGTATTCGGCGAGCGGCCGGAGCGGGCCGCCGAGGTGACTGCCGCAAAGCCCTGGAAGAGCGTGCTGGGAAGGAGCTCGGACGAGGGCTTGGCCGAGGGCGTTCTGACTCCGGAGCGTCTGGCCTACTACACGGCGTCGTATGCGGGGCGGAAGTTGCCGCTGAGTGATGCGGCCCGTTGGGGTGAGGCCGACGAGTGGGGTGCGTGGGCCGCGCAGCAGTACCGGGACCACGGCACCTCCGCTGTGCAGCCGGTGATCGATGCCCTGGAAGCACGGCTCGCCGCCCTGCGGGAGCAGCCGGAGGCGCGGTCGTCCACGTCCGAGACCGGCAAGCGGTCCTCGCAGGCGGAGCCGACCGTGGACGAGGCTCAGCAGATCGCTGACACCCTGCGGTCGGAGGTGGCCACCGCTCGGGCCACGCTGGAGGAACTCAGGATAGAGCTGCTGCCGCGGATAGAGGAGGCGCGGCAGCGCCTTGAGGCCGACACAGCCGCGGTGGAGGCCGCCAGGACCCGGGAGGCCGCGACCCGGGAGACCGTCCGTGAGGCGGCGTCGACGCTGAAGAGCGCCAAGGCGAAGTCCGGGCGTCTGGCGAAGCGGCGCCGAGCCGCCACCCAGGCGGAGGTCGAGGCGGCGCGTGACGGGCTGGCTAAGGCACAGAAGGCTCATGACGAGGCGCAGGCCGAGTTCAAGGCGGCGCGTGAGGAGTTGCAGGCGGCGGAGCAGCGCCAGATCGCCGGCGACGCGCACTTCACCGCGGAGCGGCGGGTGTTCGCGGACGCGGTGCGGGCACTTGACGACGCTCAGGACAAGGCCAGGGCGGCGCAGGAACACGCGGATCGGCTGGCGGCCAGGCAGGCCGCGGCGGAGCGGGCACAGATCCGGACGGATGCCGAGACCGCGCAGGCGCGCATGTCGCAGGCCGAGGCGGCCACGCGGGCCAAGCTGTCGGATCTCGAGCAGGCGCAGGCAGAGCTCGAAGCCGTGCGGCAGGGGATGGACGCTGCTTCGGCGGACGGGCATGCCGGGCAGGGGAGCAAGGGCGCCGAGACAGCGGCAGTGGCCGCACGGGCGCGGGTGACGCAGGCCCGACGCGCCGTGGAGGACGCCGAGGCGGTCGAGGCGGATGCGCGGGTTGATCTCGCGGCGGTTGATCTTGCGGAGGCGCAAACGGTCCTGGACACGGTTCTGCGACAGCAGCGGGACGATGCCGATGCTCGCGAGGCGGCACTCGACCAGGTGTTCAAGGCTGAGGACGCGCTGCGCGACACTCAGGTGCACGCCGCGGTGGCGCGGGTCGGGTCGGACCGGCGCCAGGCCGCGGTTCGCAAGGAGGCAGCCGCAAAGATCGCCGAGGCGGAGCGCGCGGTCGCAAGGGAGGCGGCGGAGAAGCACGCAGAGGCCACACGCGCGCCGGGTGGGCACGCATACGAGGCCGAGCGGCAGGAGTTGCACGCACAGGGTGCTGCGCGGGTCGCGGCGATCCGGGCTGAGGCGGCGCGGGTCCGGGCGGATGGTGTATTCGGCGAGCGGCCGGAGCGGGCCGCCGAGGTGACTGCCGCAAAGCCCTGGAAGAGCGTGCTGGGAAGGAGCTCGGACGAGGGCTTGGCCGAGGGCGTTCTGACTGCGGAGCGTCTGGCGTACTACACGGCGTCGTATGCGGGGCGGAAGTTGCCGCTGGGTGATGCGGCCCGTTGGGGTGAGGCCGACGAGTGGGGTGCGTGGGCCGCGCAGCAGTACCGGGACCACGGCACCTCCGCTGTGCAGCCGGTGATCGATGCCCTGGAAGCACGGCTCGCCGCCCTGCGGGCGGCCGAGGAGTTGCTGGTCCAGGCTCGGGTGGAGGCCCGGTGGGCGCAGCTCAGGGCGGATCGGGCGGCTGCGGCGTCGAGGAACGCGGAATCGGCTGCGCGGGCGGCACACCAGGACGCGGAGGCGGCGCCGTCCGGCCTTCAGCGGGTGCATCCGGAGGAGTTCATCGATCCGGCAGTGCGGGAGCGTGCGATCAGCAAACGCTTGGCCGAGGCGGAGGCCGCCCTGCAGGTGGCGGAGCAGGCCCATGAGGAAGCCAAGGCGAAGCTGGACGAGAAACGGGAGAGCGAGGCCACGGACTCGCCGGAGGTCAAGGCCGCTCAGGCCCGGGCCTCGGAGACGGCTCGTGACCTGTCCGTGAAGACGGCGACGGTCAAGGCGGCGACGGAGGCACTGCGGCAACGTCAGGCCGAAAAGGCCGCGTTCGCGGCAGCACAGAAGCGGGTCGCCAAGGCTGAGAACGCCCTGAAGCGCGAGCAGGAGAAACTGGCGTCGGCCCAGGGCGACTTGGCCACGGAGTTGCGGGAGAAGGACGCCACCGGCGCACGCAGGACGGCAGCACTGGACCTGGTGCACAAGGCCGAGGACGCTGTCCGGGCCGCAGAACGGAAACTGCGCAAGGCGCGGGGGGAAGCGGTACCGCAGGAACGGGATACCCCCGCGGCACACGAGATGGTGATGGCACGCTTCTTCACCGACCCCGCCCGAGCGGGACAGAAGGGGGCGCGGAGGACTCAGGACGGAGCGGAGAGCACTCGGGACGGGACCGGCGAACGGCGCGGCACCGACGCAGAAAATCTCACGGCATACTGGTCGAGGAAGGCCGAGCAGGCGCGGCTCGACGCGTCGGATGCACAGCGGGAGGCGGCCGAGGCCGCGGTGCACGCGGACCGGGTGAAGGCCGAACTCGGCCCGAAGCAGGAGCCGCTCGGACAGCGGACCGCCGAGGCGGCAGGGGCGCGGCTCGATGCCGCCGAACAGCCCCGGAGCGAGACGCCGTCGAAGCCGGCGGCGGCGACGTCGGACACCCAGGCGGCTGCTCAGGCGGAGGTGCGCGGGAGCGCTGAGGCGCAGACGGTCAGCGATCTGCGCAGCCGGCTGGCCGAGGCCGAACAGACCGTCGGTGACATGGCGGCGAGGGCCGAGGTGGCACAGATCCTGACGGATCACCTCGCCGAACGCGCGGACCTGGCCGCGGCCGGCCATAAGCAGCCGGACACCGCGGTACTCGGTGCGCAGGAGACCTCGTGGCACGCCCTGGTGACGGGGCGGGACTTCGACCCGCGGCGCGACGACCTGACCGCGGAACGCGTCGCGTATCTGGTGGAGCGCTATGCGCTCCGGCAGCGGGCGGTGACGGAACCCCGGTCGAACCTGATGAAGGGGGCACAGCAGGCCAAGGCATGGGGTGCCTTGGCGGCGAAGGAGTTCGAGCGCGGGGGCCGACCTGTCGTACAAGAGGTGATGGACGCGTTGACGTCCCATCTCCTCGATCTGCGGCAGGCAAGGCGGGAGGTGCTGCACGAGTGGGCCGTGCAGCGGCAGGAGGACGCCGCGCGCGCTCAGGCGCTCAGGTCCGGGATGTCACAGGAGGCCGCCGAGGACTGGGCGGACCATCTCCGTGAGGCGTCGCAATCACGCGATGCCGCGGCGATGCGCGAGGCATGGGCGGACATCCAGCGCGCGACGGACGGCGTGGCGGGCTGGAAGGACCGGCCTGCGGCCGGTGAGAGCGCGCCCGGTACGAAGGACCCCTCGGCCGTCAGCGAGGACACGTCAGCACGTGACAGCGGCTTGGATACGTGGAGCGAGCCGGACGCAGACGCCGAGAGCGCGTACGGCGACCACAGCGACGCCGAACCGGACACCACCGCTGCCGACAGGTTGGAGAGCGAACCGGAGCTCCAGCTCCAGATGTCCGAGGACAGCGGCGCGGCCTCCGGCAGGCAGGCGCAGCCGCAGGTCGCAGTGGCAGAACGGCCCGAGGCCGAGTCGCCGCTCTCCGCCTCCATGGCCGAGTTGCTGAAGGGGATCGACGCACCAGAGAAACCCCACCTTGCGGCCGAGGAAGCGGAGGAGGCGTCCGCCGCCGAGCCCACGCGCACGGACGCGACCGACGGCCAAGAGAACGCCGACGGCTCCGACCGTCCGCAGACCGAAGGGGACACCGCGCAGGGCGGTCGGTCCGGTGATCCCGTTACCGGCGACGCGGCTGTCGCTGATCGCCCTGCGGCTGCGGAGACGGCCGCGACCACGGCCCCCGCGCGCACCGCTGAGTCCCGGGCGCGGGATGCCGCCACCGCCGGTCAGCACGCCACCGCAGAGTCCGCGGATGCCCCGGCGGGCGAGTGGACCGGCCGGGCCACGCCGGAGGATGTGGCTCGTTACCGTGCGGAGCTGCAGGAGTTGGACCGCAAGGCGCAGGAGGTCTACCGGACCGTGCGGCAGGCGGTCGCGGACGCCACGCCGAAGCACCAACCGGAGTCCGCCGCCGGTGGTCAGCACACCACCGCGGAGGCTGCGGGCGCCCTGGCGGGCGAGGAGACCGTGCGGCCGGAGCGCCGGGCCACGCCGGAGGATGTGGCCCGTTACCAGGCAGAGCTGCAGCAATCGGCCCGCAAGGCGCAGGAGGACGCGTCGGCCGCGCGGCAGGCGGTCGCGGACGCCACGGTGAAGCGTCAAGCGGCCGAGGCCGAACTGTCCGCTGCCCGCTGGCGGTTGGAGACCGAGGTCGAGGCGAACCTTGCCGCGGACGCGGTGCACAAGGACGCGCAGCCCGCCGGCGGCCGTTCCGCGACAGCCGTCACCAGTGCCAAGAGGCCGGCCCACGAACCCAGCACCGTCACGACGCCGTCCGAGACCGCGGGGAACGAGCCGTCGCCCGCTCCCGCAGAATCCTCCAAGGTGGCGGACCCGGTCGGGGACCTACGCCAGGCGCAGGACGAGCTGTTCCGACTGATGGCGGACTGGAACGAGCAACGCGTCAAGGAGACTGCCGCGGCTGCTCACGCCTCTGCGGAGACGGTGCGTCAGGTCGAAGCCGAGGGCGGCAAGGCCCCCGAAACAGCGGTACGGCAGGCGGCCGCTGACGAGTTGGCGGCACAAGCGGCCCGCGCCGAGGCCGACCGCTTGAAGAAGCAGCGGCAGGCCGCGGCGCAGGCGCAGGCGTCCGAAACCAGGCCGCCGGCCCCGGACACCATCCAGAACATCGGCTTCACCGGAGCGAGGTTCGTCGGCAGCCAGGAACTCTCCACGTCGAACCGCGTCTCCCCGCTGCTGCCGACGAGTGACCGGGCGATCATCCTGGGCGGCTCGTTCAGTGTCGCCTACAACCGCATGCACCTGGACGGGCGTTGGATGACCGCGACCGAGGTGGCGCAGTACATCAGGCAGCAGACGTCCTGGGACCCGGACCACCGCCTACCGGTCGTCCTCATGGCGGGCCAGGCCGGACGCGAGAACGTGCGGGCCGGTCTGCCGTCGTTCGCCGAGCAGGTGGCCGAAGACCTGAACACCCCGGTCGTCGCCCCGGTGGGACAGCCGGTCCAGCTCGGCGCCACGGAGTTCGTCTCCGGAACGCCGGTCCGCCGCGAAGCGGACCGCGCGGAACTGCGCGTCGACACGGGCGAGGGCTTCGCGCTGAGTGAGCCGGGACAGCGCAGGGAGAGCCAGCCCGTCCCCGACCTGGCTGCAGCCCTGAGCGCCCTGGGAGCCACCCTGGAGCCCGGCGCCGTGCCCCCGACCGAGCCGGTCGTCTGGAGCTTCGGCCCGGAGGCACCGGCAGGCATCGCCCGCTACACCGCGCCACCTACCCGGGTTGACGCCGCGCCGGACGCCGACAGCCCTGTCGGTCCCGGGGCGTCCGCAGGTACGGATGCCGCCCCGGACACCGAGGACTCGGTCGGCGATCCGCTGGTCCACCGGGTTCCCACCATCGGCGGTGCGTGGATCCGGGCCTCCTTCCCGGAGGCGGCGTGGCAGATACGCGGCGAGGCCTATACGTACCTGCCCGATTTGACGGAGTACGTGCAATACCGTGTCGGTGTCAACCCGAAGACGGGAGAGCCAGAGCGGCAAAGCAGGAAGCGGCCGTTGCCCTGGCTTCCCAAGTCCGGCTCCAGGCCCGGCGTAGATGCGCCGCAGGTGCATTTCTGGGGTTCGCACGCCGACGCCCGGAGCTTTGCGCTCGCCCAGTCGGTCGGCAAGAGCCGCCGGGTCGGCGGCAAGGAGACCGGTCGCACGCTGAACCGGCGTGCGAGCTTCGCGGCCTTGCCCAGGACCGACATCCTGGTCGTGCTCGGCTGTGAAGCGGGCCAGGCGCAGGAATTGGCGGACGAGATCGGGATGGACATCGTCGTTCCTCAGGGCAATATTGATGTGCTGCCGCCCCTGGACGGCCGTGACCCGGAGTTGTCCCTGATCGAAGACGCTCAGGGGCGGGAAACCGACTTTGTGTGGTACCGTCCGCGCCGGCCGTTCGCTGCGGCCCCGGAGCCGACGGCCGGGTCGTCGGCCCCGTCAACGGACGACTGGGCTCCCGCCACCGAGGTCCCCCGTAGGGATTACCAGAACGCCGTCGCTCTGGAGGTGGAGGACCCGCACATTGTGGAGGCGGTGCCTGGGATGTCCCTGCCTGACCCTGGTGCGCCGCTGGCCACGGCGCCGGGTGTCACGGTGGTCCTGAGCCAGATGGACTTCCACCAGGGTGATGGCGGTGTGTGGTATCCGGGGCCCGCGGTGGAGCCCGGGCAGCCGGTGCAGACGGCGCCTGTCGCGAAGTTCGTGGTCGATTTCGTGGGGGTGGGTGAGGACCAGCAGGGCCAGCGTGTGGGATCCGCGATGGCGGCGCTGGCGGCGGGTCGCGAGATGCTGCGCTACACCGATTCCGCGCGGACCTCCTTGGACATGGACGTGCTTCTGGGGAACCGGCGGGAGTGGGACGTTACGGCGGCGGGCCGGACGGTCAGGGTCCTGCCCGGTGCCGTTGGCGCGCCCTTGGTCCGGCTCGTGCTGGGTGCTCCGGACAGCGTCGAGACGGTTGTACAGCATTCTGTGCTCCAGGCTTTCGGGCCCTTCCTGGAGTTGGCGAGCAGTACGGCTTTGCGGGATCTCCTCGGCGCTGCGCGGGGACAGCTTCCCGTGTTCGACGTGCCGTCCATTGTCGGGATGCTCGGCGGGTTCGCGTTGGGGGCAGCGCTGGGCGCCGACGAGTACGAGCGTCTGCGCAGTCTGGTGGTGGAGGTGTCGACCGCGGTCCGGAACCACTTCGGCTCCGGGGGCTTCGAGGAGGTGCTCGGCATCGTGCGGGAGGCCGAGTCCGCGCTTCATGATCTCGACCCCGGCTGGCTCGTACCGAGCGCACGGCAGACGCTGGGTGCGGGTGCTGCTGTTGCCACGGACCTGGATCGCATCGTCCCGCAGCCGCTGGTCGAGTCCCGTAAACGACTGTTCTTCGTGCCAGCCAATCGGCACCCCCTAACTGTTTGGCGCGATGGTTTGGTGCCCCCCGGTGGCGGCCGGAGCATCGTCAGCCATGTCGAGCAGGGGAAGGACTACAGACATTCCCTCTTTGTGGGCGCCTTCGGTTCGGCCGTGGAGGCTGCGGGGCAGCTGAGCCGTGGGTTCGTCTTCGAGATCGATGCGCCGGGCGGTATCGACGTCAGGGCGACGCTCGGCTATGAACTGGGCCCCGGTGCGGTGGAGGCGCTCTTCGCGGGCGGTTCCGCGCGCCGCTTCGTCAAGGGCGCCTGGCAGATCAGCGCCGGAATCAGGATCGAGTACCAGAGGTGGTTCCCGAATCCGGGCTTCGCGACCGAGCTCGAGGCCCCGGTCGCAGTCGCGGGTGCGCCGGAGGCGCCGGCTGTCGAGGGGTCTGCGGCTGGTGGTGCCGCCGGGTCTGAGATGGTCTGGGAGCCGTCGTCCGGGGGCGGGGTGCCAGGGGCTGTTGCGCAGGGTGTGGAGCATCCTGTGGTGGTGGCTTTCCGGCCGTTCTTGTTGGAGTTGGCGGGTGGTCGGCCGCTGCCGGTGCCTGATGGTGGTCCTGCCCGGGTTCTGCTCACTGAGGTCCAGGCGCGGTCTTTGCTGCGGTTGCTTGAGGGGTTCGCGCAGGGAAGGCCGCTGAAGCGTGTCGCGTACGCGCGGCTGCGGGTGCTGGTGGAGGCCGTGGCGCGGGCGGTGCGGGCGGAGCCGTCGCGGACCGGAGCCTTGTCGGGTGAGGTCCGTGAGGGGGCGCTTGGCGTCGTGCGGGAGGTGGAGTCCGTTGTTGGGCTGCTCGACCCGGCTGCCCGGGCGGGCGCTGTCGTGGTGGAGGTGGAGGACCCGCACATCGTGGAGGCGGGGCCGTTGATGTCCCTGCCTGCTATTGGTGTGCCGTTGGCCGAGGGGCCGGGTGTCACGGTGCTCTTGAGCCAGATGGACTTCCATCTGGGTGATGGCGATGTGTGGTATCCGGGGCCCGCGGTGGAGCCCGGGCAGCCGGTGAAGACTGCGCCTGTCGCGAAGTTCGTGGTCGATTCCGTGGGGGTGGGTGAGGGGGAGCAGGGCCGCAGTGCTGCGCTGGTGGCGCTGGCGCGGGGCCGTGCCGCGCTGCGCTCGACCGATGTGGCGAAGTCCTGGTCGGGCCTGGACGTGCTTCTGGGAGAGCTGCGCGGGTGGACCGTCACGGCGGAGGGCCGGAAGGTCAGTGTCCTGCCCAGTGCCGGTGGTGCGCCTCCGGTCCAGCTCATGCTGGGTGGTCCGGCCGGCGGTCTGCGGCTGTTCCGGGAACAGCTGTCCGAGGACAAACTGTCCGAGGACAAACTGCAAGAGGCCGTCCAGAGGGTTCCTGTGGTGGCGGCTTTCGTGCCTTTCCTGGAGTTGGCGGGCAGGGCGGGCTTGCCGGATCGCAACGGCGGTACGCGGGCACCGCTTTCCGGGGCCAGGGTGCAGTCCTTTGCCGGGATGCTCGGCAGGTTCGCGTTGGGGACAGCGCTGAGCCCCGACGAGTACGAGGATCTGCGCAGTCTGGTGGTGGAGGTATCGACCGCGGTCCGGGACCACCTCCGCTCCGGGGGCTCTGAGGAGGCGCTCGGTATCGTGTGGGGGGCCGAGTCCGCGCTTCATGATCTCGACCCCGGCTGGCTCGTACCGAGCGCACGGCAGACGCTGGGTGCGGGTGCTGCTGTTGCCACGGACCTGGATCGCATCGTCCCGCAGCCGCTGGTCGAGTCCCGTAAACGACTGTTCTTCGTGCCAACCCTTCGACACCCCCCAACTGTTTGGCGCGAAGGTTTGCGGCCCCCCGGTGGTGGCCGGAGCATCGTCAGCCACATCCAGCAGGGGAAGGCGTACAGAAATTCCGGCTTCGTGGACGCTTTCGGTTCGGCCGGGGAGGCTGCGAAGGGGTGGAGCTCGGGGTTCGTCTTCGAGATCGACGCGCCGGGCGGTATCGACGTCAGGGCGACGCTCGGCTATGAACTGGGCCCCGGTGCGGTGGAGGCGCTCTTCGCGGGCGGTTCCGCGCGCCGCTTCGTCAAGGGCGCCTGGCAGATCAGCGCCGGAATCAGGATCGAGTACCAGAGGTGGTTCCCGAATCCGGGCTTCGCGACCGAGCTTCCGGTCGCGGGTGCGGGGCCGGTCGCGGGTGCGCTGGAGGCGCCTGCTGTCGAGGGGTCCGTGGCTGGCGGTGACGGCGGGGCGGTCACGTGGCCGTACGTCGGGGCACTCAGTGCCGAGGACCGTGAGGAGTTCCTCGGCACTGTCGACAAGGTCCGGGAGGTTCTTCCGCAGCTCGATCCCGTGCGGGCGGCAGAGGATG